>JAEVHO010000107.1 GCA_016802835.1 Micromonospora sp. ATA32
AGCTCGGTCGCGGCTGGCTGGCCCGGCACCGGCGGGTGGTCGACGCGGCGGTCCGCGCGGCCCGCGCGACGACCGGGTGTACGCCAGCGTGGTCGAGCTGGGGCTCGGCGACGGGCGGCTGGATGCTCGGACGCTGGCGATGATCGGCCTCGCTCTCCCGGCCCGGGATCAGCCTCCGAGGGGGTGATGTCCCGCGGGGGTCGCTACGCTGCAGAGGATGACTCTGCGGAATCTCCTCTACTCCGTGTACGAGCGGCGGCTGACGGCGAAGCTCGCGGGCAAGCCGGTGCCCCGGCATGTCGGCGTGATGTGCGACGGCAACCGCAGGTGGGCCAAGGAGATGGGCTACGTCGACCCGAACGACGGGCACCGGGTCGGCGCCGCCAAGATCAAGCATGTCCTCGGCTGGTGCGACCAGGCCGGAATCGGTCACGTGACGCTCTACCTGCTGGCCACCGACAACCTGCGCCGGCCGGCCAGCGAGCTCGACCCGCTGCTCCAGATCATCGAGGATCTGGTGGTGGAGCTGGCCGAGGAGGGCAACCCGTGGCGGCTGCGGATGGTCGGCTCGCTCGACCTGCTGCCGGCGCAGACCGCCGCCGCGCTCAAGGCCGCGGAGGAGCGCACCCGGGACCGCACCGGCGGGGCCCAGGTCAACATCGCGGTCGGGTACGGCGGGCGACGCGAGATCACCGACGCGGTGCGGTCACTGCTGCTGGAGCACGCGGCGTCCGGCGGCACGATCGAGGAGCTGGCCGAGGTGCTGGACGTCGAGCACATCGCCGAGCACCTCTACACCCGCGGCCAGCCCGACCCCGACCTGGTCATCCGCACCAGCGGCGAGCAGCGGCTCTCCGGCTTCATGCTCTGGCAGTCGGCACACTCGGAGTTCTACTTCTGCGAGCTGAACTGGCCGGACTTCCGGCACATCGACTTCCTCCGCGCGCTGCGCTCGTACGCCACCCGTCAGCGCCGCTTCGGCTCCTGACCGTTCCCGCGGGACGGGGTCAGGTGAGGTGCGGGAGCGCGTCGGTGAGGAAGTCGCCCAGGGCGGCGGGGGAGTCGATGGTGAGGTCGGCGGCCTCCGCCACCTCGTGACCGGTCTCCGGGTTGGCCACCGCCACGCAGACGCCGAGGAAGTCCGGGTCGGCGGCGGCCCGGGCGCGCAGCGCCGCGAACGCCTTGATGTCCGACACGTCGTCCCCGAAGTACCAGGCCCCGCCCGCGTCCCGGACGACCTCGCCGATCACCAGGCCCTTGTCCCGGTCGACCGGGGGCTTCAGCTCCAGCACCATCCGGCCGGCCTGCACCTTCAGCCCCAGCCGCTCGGCCTGTGCCCGGCCCCACCGCTCGACCGTGGCGCCCAGCTGTGGGGCCGTCCGCCAGTGCAGGGCGACGGAGAGCCGCTTGAACTCGACCAGGGTGCCCGCGGCAGCTCAGCGCGGGCCAGCTCGGCCAGCTCGGCCATGGTCGGCACCCAGGGCAGGGCGGCCGGCTCGGTCACCGTCTCGCCGCCGGAATGGCTGTGCTCCAGGCCGTACAGCCCGTAGAGGTCGACCCCGTCGAGCCCGCCGAGCTGGTCCCGGAGGAACTCCACCGGTCGGGCGGACACGATGGCGACCCGGCGGACCACCGGGGCGAGCGCCTCCAGCGCGGCCAGCACCTTCGGCGCCGGCCGGACCGCGGTCGGGTCGTCGCCGACCGGCGCGAGCGTCCCGTCGAAGTCGAAGAAGAACACGGTGTCGGCGGCCCTGGTGGCCGTGGCACGCCAGGCGTCCTCGGCGTCCAACGGGGTCTTCGGCTGCTGGTTGCCCAGATTCAACGGCGGCACGCGCGACAGCGTACCCCGGCTTCGGTCGCTCATTCCTGGCCGAGATGTGACGTGGAGACGGTGGGCAGGATCAGTGTTCGGCGGCCCCGCGTCCCCGGCGTCCGAACGGCACCACCGCCGCCTCCTGGCCGTGGCTGAGCAGGTAGCCCTCCACAAATCCGGTGTTCCGGTCGCCGGTGTGGGCCTCGATGTCGTTGAGGCGGGCCACCAGGAACTCGGTGAGCGCGCTGATCCGGTCGTTGAGCCGGTCGTACAGCTCGGCGACGACGGCCAGCACGACCGCCGTGCCGGCGATGGTGAGCACGGAGATGTTGGCGATCAGGGGAAGCTGCCCGCCGTTGACCACCATCACCACGTTGCCCGTCACGCCCGATGTCAGCGACACCACCGCGACCACTACTGCCAACCACTTCAGGGTCATGGACAGACCCCTCCTTCTGTCCCGCAGGGCTGGGTTCGGCCTTGTCCCGTCCCCCCGCCGATGACGAGCCCAAGCAGTACGAATAGGGACGCTAGCGCGCCCTTTCCCGGCCCGGAGCGAAACGATCAGGTCTGGTCTGGCGTTCTTTCGCCATCTGAGGAACTACCCGGCCTGTTTGCCTCTTTTTCGGACATCGACCGGAAGAGTTGGGCGATATGCGAGATAGCGAATGGTCTCCCGGATGTGGAACTTCTCCGCGTCCGAGACGTTCGGGTCGACCAGCCGGCGCAGCAGCGCCTCGACGTCCGGGTCCATCGGGGGCGGGGCCGCCGAGCTGCGGGGGGCGGCGGCCCGGTCCCAGCCCAGCGCGGTGAAGGCGACCGCCGGATTGAGTCCCAGCCCCTCGCAGAAGGCCACCACGCGCTCCGCCTCCGGATCGCTGGCCCAGTCGCCGCGCACCCAGCGGTTGATGGTCTGGCGGGAGACGCCGGTGCGCCGGGAGACCTCCGTGCCAGTCCAGGCCCGGGTCGCCCGCGCGTCATCGAGGGCCCGACGGACGAAGGTGGCGAAAGCGATCTTCCGTGCGTGGGCGGTCTCGGTCACCTCGTGACGGTACGACCAGCCGACCGATCCGGGGTTCACGGGCGCGCGTTTGTCACGCGAACGTGACGTTACTCTCGGCTTTCCGGTAAACGATCCAACACCATTCCTGAGGGGTGTCACCTGGGCAGAATGGGAAAACCAAGGTGCGCCGGTAATCAGACGAAAAGCTGATACTGTCACGTCCGTGAGACAATCTACGGTGTGTCACGTGCATGAGACGATCAGTGCTCACATGCGTCACTCCCCCGGTACGACGAGGGGGGTGTGGTGACCGAACTCGCGACCCGTGCCCAGGCCTTCAGCCTGATCGCGGAGGGGGTGGCCGCTGGGCTGAGCGCGCCGTGGCGCCTCTACCTCGCCCGCGGTTGCCGTTTCCTGTCACTCAATGTCGGGGACCGTGACGAGTGGAACGCCTGGCGTACCCATCTGGGCTGTCCCGAACTGAGCGTCCGGGTCTACGACGCCGGCGGCGAGATCCGGCGCGCCTCGGTCGCCGAGGTCGTCCTGGACGGCTGCCGGATCAGCGTCGAGCTGGTCGAGGAGGTCAGCACCGACGACCTGGAGCGGCTGCTGGTGGTGGACCCGACCTCGGCAGAGCCGGAGGACCGATGACGCGGCCGGCGCAGCGGACCGGAGCCGCCAGATGAGCCCCTTTCTCGCGGTCGTCCTCGTGCTCGTCCTCGGATCGACGAGCTATGCGGCGGGCCGGCTGCACGGCCAGCTCAGTTACCGGATCGGCTACCGGTTCGGCTATCGGCAGGGTTACTTCGACGGTGACCGGGGCGCCTGGAACCGCCGGCGCCGGGACGCGCAGGCGGCAATCGCCTCGGCCCTGTCGGTGCCGACGACTCCGGTCGGCGGCCCGGCCGTCCGGCAGGGCACCACGTACACCGGTTCGTCGTTCGCCGCACCCACGGCCACGGTCAGCGGGCGCCACCCCACCGGCACGTTGGTCCGCCGTCAGGGTTGAGGGCCGCAGGGCCCGGAATGGACCCGGTGCGTCGTCCGCGGCGGACACGCACCGGCGGGATCACGTCAGACCGGTGACGGTGGTCCCACCGGCCGGGATGCGCGCAGGGGGCATGCATCCCGGCCGTCCCGCCGCGCCCTGTTCATCCACACGCCCACACATCACCGGCTGAGCGCAACAGCCCGAAACACCGCCGCCGCCTGCCCAGGCGTCACCCGCAACGCGACACGAGCCGTGCGGTGCACGACCCGCGGCGCGCCGGATCCCGACGGCGAGGCATGCATCGAAGCGAACCCCACCCCTACGACATTTTCCCAACCCGACCAAGCCGGACAACGTTCGTGGACACGGCACTAGCCACTAGCCGCGGCGGTCCGGCGCCGCTAGCGTCTAGGCATGGCACGGGGTTCTCCCGGGCCAGCCGGCAGCCCGGATCTGCGACCTCGCACACGGGGCCCGCATCCGACCCCGTGTCCCCGGGCACCGGACGAGGCGGAACGCGGGTGGCGGGTGCCCATCCGTCGGAGCAGGCCTGTGACGACTCGCCGTACCACCGCCGGTGCCGACCAGGGCCCGGCCGCGACTGCCACGACCCGCCGGGCCACCCGGAGCCGCCGTACCGCGGCCGCCGCGCCCGCCGACCCCAAGGAGCCCCGACCATCCGGCCAGGCCTTCGTCCTGGACACCTCGGTCCTGCTCTCCGACCCTGCGGCCTTCCACCGCTTCGCCGAGCACGAGGTGGTCCTGCCGCTCGTGGTCATCTCGGAGCTGGAGGGCAAGCGGCACCACCCCGAGCTGGGCTGGTTCGCCCGCCAGTCGCTGCGCATGTTGGACGAGCTGCGGGTGAAGCACGGCCGGCTGGACCGGCCGATACCCGTCAACGACCTCGGCGGCACCCTCCGGGTCGAGCTGAACCACACCGACGACGGCGTGCTGCCGCCCGGGTTCCGCAACGAGTCCAACGACGCCCGGATCCTCTCCGTCGCGCTGAACCTCGCCGGCGAGGGCCGGGAGGTGACCCTGGTCAGCAAGGACATGCCGCTGCGGGTCAAGGCCGCCTCGGTCGGCCTGCGCGCCGACGAATACCGGCACGGCCAGGCCAGCGACCCGACCTGGACCGGGATGTCCGAGCTGGAGTTGGGCGCGGAGCAGATTGGCCAGCTCTACGCGGGTGAGGCGCTCGACCTCGACGCCGCGGCAGGGCTTCCGTGCCACACCGGCCTGGTGCTGCACTCGGCCGGGGGTTCGGCGTTGGGGCGGGTGCTGCCCGACAAGACGGTACGGCTGGTCCGCGGTGACCGGGAGGCGTTCGGCCTGCACGGCCGCTCCGCCGAGCAGCGGGTCGCACTCGACCTGCTGCTCGACGAGTCCATCGGCATCGTGTCGCTCGGCGGGCGGGCCGGCACCGGCAAGTCAGCGCTGGCGCTCTGCGCCGGGCTGGAGGCGGTGATGGAGCGCCGCAAGCACAAGAAGGTGATCGTCTTCCGCCCGCTGTACGCGGTCGGCGGCCAGGAGTTGGGCTACCTGCCCGGCTCGGAGTCGGAGAAGATGTCGCCCTGGGCGCAGGCGGTCTTCGACACGCTCGGCGCGGTGCTGCACGAGAACGTGATGGAAGAGGTCACCTCGCGGGGCATCCTCGAGGTGCTGCCGCTGACCCACATCCGCGGCCGGAGCCTGCACGACGCGTTCGTCATCGTGGACGAGGCGCAGTCGCTGGAGCGCGGAGTGCTGCTCACGGTGCTGTCCCGGATCGGGCAGGGCTCCCGTGTCGTGCTCACCCACGACGTCGCCCAGCGGGACAACCTCCGGGTCGGGCGGCACGACGGGGTCACCGCGGTGATCGAGGCGCTCAAGGGGCATCCGCTCTTCGCACACGTCACGCTGAGCCGTTCGGAGCGGTCGCCGATCGCGGCAATGGTGACGGATTTGTTGGAGGAGATTCCGCATTGACCACGAGCATCGTCCGTTACGCCCCGGTTTATGCCGATTATTCTTGTGGCGCAGATCACAAAAGTGGCTAGTGGTTTCCCATCCGCCTCACTGTGCGCGATGGTGTCCAACGAGCGCCCACGCACCAGGAAGATCGTCATTGATCATTCGCCGCCCGATGGCGGAGATCGGCGATCATCAGTGCGTCGGCTGCGACCGGCTGCAGGTCGGGGCGCTCACGGGGCGGCTCCGGCCGGAAACGGCCGGCCTCGCGCCGTGTCCTTGCCCCCGACGAAGGGACCACTTCGTGAGTCGGCTGTGGAGCCGGTTCGGCGCCCGGACGGCCGCTGTCGCACTGCTCTCCGTGGGCGTTGCCGGCGGCTTCTATCTGGGCGAAGACCGGGAAACCCAGCAACAGGGCCTGACCGCGCAGGTCGGCCTCGAGGTCGACCAGGTCGAGTACGACTACCAGCGTGAGCGGCAGGCCGACCACCGGATCTCCTCCGCCCGGCAGCGCGCCGCCGAGTACCAGGCGAAGCTGCGGGCCGCCCAGGCGGCGAAGGAGGCCGCCGAGCGGGCTCGCGAGGCCGAAGCGGCGGCGGCGTCCCGGAAGAAGGAGCGCGAGGCGGCGGCGAAGGACGCCGCGGCCCAGGCGGACCAGACGACGAAGCCGTTCGCCGGCCCGATCCCCGCCTCCTGTGCGGAGTACAGCGGCAACCGGGAGATCGGCTGCGCGTTGATGCTCGACGCCGGCTTCAAGATCGACCAGTTCCCCTGCCTGGACAAGCTCTGGACCAAGGAGAGCGGCTGGAACCACAAGGCCTACAACTCCTCGTCCGGCGCGTACGGGATCCCGCAGGCACTGCCGGGCAGCAAGATGGGCTCGGTCGCGGACGACTGGAAGACCAACCCCGCGACCCAGATCACCTGGGGCCTCGGCTACATCGAGGGCAGGTACAGCTCGCCGTGCGGCGCCTGGGGCCATTCGCAGGACTCCGGCTGGTACTGACCGGACGCGGTTCGCGGAGCGGGGTGTGTTGTCCACCGCACACCCCGCTCCCGTACGCCGCTGAACTGGCCCGGCCCAGGAGTGGCGTCCGGTCGCGATTGCTGATAGCTGTTTGGGGGTGACCCTTCGAGGCGCCCCGACGGGCGGCGACCCCCACCGGTTCGGCACCGAGGCGTTCTACGCGGCGCTGGGCCGGGCCTTCGTCGCCATGTGCGCGGTGGTGCCGTTCCTGTTCCTCATCGAGGCGCTCGACCAGGGGCTGAGCGCCAACCTCGACGCCACCGCCGGGATCATTCCGCACCACATCCAGGGGTTGGACGGGGTCTTCTTCTCGCCGTTCCTGCACGCGGACTTCAACCACCTCTACAGCAACAGCGTGCCGCTCATCCTGCTCGGCACGTTCGTGCTGGCCGCAGGTGCCCGCCGGTTCCTCTGGTCGACCCTGGTGATCATCCTGGTCAGCGGGCTGGGGGTCTGGTTCACCGGCTCACCCAACTCGGTGGTGGTCGGCGCCAGCGGTGTCATCTTCGGCTACCTGGGCATCCTGTTCACCCGGGGCATCGTCGAGCGGAGCTGGTGGAACTTCGCGGTGGCGCTGCTGGTCGGCCTGCTCTACGGCTGGCAGGTGCTGGGTGGCATCATGCCCACCGACGAACGGATCTCCTGGCAGGGCCACCTGTTCGGGCTGCTCGGCGGGGTGGTGGCGGCGATCCTGTTCCGGCGCCGCAAGCCGGATCTCGGCGGGCCGTACCCCACGGACTCCCCGCTCACCCTGCCCTGAGCGGGCGACCCGCCCGGGCCTCGGCGATCTCCGGGACATGCTTGCCCGGGAGGACCGGCCAGCCTACCGTCGGCATCAGCACGCCTTGATCCGTGAGCGGAAAGCGACGGTACGCCATGCGCGAGGTCGATGTCGCGGTGATCGGGGCCGGTCCCGCCGGTCTCTTCGCGGCGTACTACGCAGGGTTCCGCGGGCTCTCCGTGGCCGTGGTCGACGCGCTGCCCGAGCCAGGTGGTCAGGTGACCGCGATGTACCCGGAGAAGCTGATCCTGGACGTCGCCGGCTTCCCGGCGATCAAGGGACGGGACCTGGTGGCCAACCTGGTCGCCCAGGCCGCGCCGTTCGAACCGGCCTACCTGCTCGGCACCCGGGCCGAGAAGCTCTCCTACCTCGACGGTCGGCCGGTGCTCGGGCTCGCCGGCGGGGAGCAGCTCAGCTGCGGGGCGGTCGTGGTCACCGGCGGCCTGGGCAGCTTCACCCCGCGTCCGCTGCCGGTCGCCGACACCTTCGTCGGCGGCGGGATCGTCTACTTCGTACCGCAGCCGGCGGAGCTGGCCGACCGGGACGTGCTGATCGTCGGCGGCGGCGACTCGGCCTTCGACTGGGCGCTGGCCCTGCAGCCGCTGGCCCGCTCGGTCACCCTGGTGCACCGCCGGGAGAAGTTCCGGGCGCACGCCTCGACGGTGTCCCGGGTGCTCGGCCTGCCGGTGCGGGTGGTGGTCAACGCCGAGGTGACCAAGTTGTACGGCGACGGCGCGGTGACCGGCGCGGAGGTCACCGTCCGGGGCGGCGCGGCGGAGACGCTGCCGGTCGACACCGTGATCGCCGCCCTGGGGTTCACCGCCGACCTCGGCCCGCTGGCCGAGTGGGGCCTGCGGCTGGACCGCCGGCACATCGTGGTGGACAGCGCGATGGCGACCAACCTGCCCCGGGTGTTCGCGGCCGGAGACATCACCGAATATCCCGGCAAGGTCCGGCTGATCGCCACCGGCTTCGGCGAGGCCGCCACGGCGGTGAACAACGCGGCGGTCGCGATCGACCCGAGCGCGCACCTCTTCCCCGGTCACTCCTCCGACGGCAGCTGACCCCCGGGACTCGGCGGCGGCCGAGCGGTGGGGCTCGGCGGCCGGTGACCGGTCAGGTTGGGCCGGGCAGGCCGATCAGGTCGGCCATCAGGGCGGTCTGGTGGTCGAAGTACTCGTCGCGGTGCGACACGGCACGGTTCAGCCGGCCGAACAGCTCGAAGTTGATCAGCCCGAACAACTGGGTCCAGCCGGCCATGCCGCGGGCGAGCAGCGCCTCGGGCAGGCCGGGCGCGAGCACGTCGGCCAGTTCGGCCAGGTCGGCCCGGACGGGCTCGGGCAGCTCTCCGCCCGGCGGGGCGGTGAGCAGGCTGGCGGCCAGGCCGTCGCGCAGGATCGCGACCAGGGTCGTGGGTGGCCGCTGCGCCGGACCGATGGTGTCGTCCGGAGCGGTGTACCCGGGTACGGGGCTGCCGTAGAGCAGGGCGTACTCGGCCGGGTGGCGCAGCGCCCAGTCGCGGGCCGCCCGGCAGGCGGCGTGCCAGCGTCCGCGCAGGTCGCGCCGGTCGGCGCCGGCGTCGGCCGTCTCCACGGCCGCGCCGAGCGCGTCGTACGCCTCGATGATCAGCGCGGTGAGCAGCTCGTCCCGGCTGGGGAAGTAGCGGTAGATCGCCGACGAGACCATGCCCATGTCGCGGGCGACCCCCCGCAGTGACAGGTTGGCGCCGTCGGTGGCGAGGTGACGGCGGGCCACCGCCTTGATCTCGTCGATCATCTCGGCGCGGACCCGCGCGCGGATCGAGGAAGCCGGCATGGCTTCACTCTGCCACGGAACAGAGCGGCAATCAAAAGAGAGAGCACCGCTCTTGACGAAGTTGCGCGGGCACACCATGCTGATGGCGTCCAGCCGAGAGCGGTGCTCTCGAAACGTACTGTCGCTTTGAAGGGTGATCTCTGATGTCGCTGCATGTGATCGTCGGTGCCGGGCCGGTCGGCACCGCCACCGCCCGGCTCCTCGCCGACCGGGGCGAGCGGGTCCGGGTGGTGACCCGTCGGGGCACCGGACCCGAGCACCCGGCCATCGAACGGATCGCCGCGGACGCGGCCGACGCCGACCGGGTCACGGACCTGGCCGACGGTGCCGCCGCGCTCTACAACTGCGCGAACCCGGCCTACCACCGCTGGCTGTCGGACTGGCCCCCGCTGGGCGGGGCGCTGCTGACGGCCGCCGAGCGCACCGGCGCGGTGCTGGCCACCGTGGGCAACCTCTACGGGTACGGGCCGGTCGACAGCCCGATGACCGAGCGGACCCCGCTGCGGCCCAGCAGCGTCAAGGGGCAGGTGCGGGCGCGGATGTGGACCGACGCGCTGACCGCCCACCGGGCCGGGCGGGCCCGGGTCACCGAGGTCCGCGGCTCCGACTATCTCGGCGCCGACGCCCAGTCGGTCACCACCATCCTGGTGCTGCCCCGCCTGCTGACCGGCCGGCGCGCGTTCGTGCCGGCCGACCTCGACGCGCCGCACAGCTGGACGTACGTCGGCGACATGGCCCGGACCCTGGTCGCCGCGGCCGGCGACGAGCGCGGCCAGGGACGGCCCTGGCACGTGCCGACCGGCCGGCGGTGCCGCTACGTGAGCTGTCCGCCCGAGCGGCCGCGTTGGCCGGGGCGCCCAGGCCGAAGCTGTCCCGGATGCCGGCGCCGGTGCTCTGGCTAGGCGGGGTGTTCGACCGGACGGCGCGGGAGATGCGGGAGATGGCCTACCAGTTCGACCGGCCGTTCGTCCTCGACTCGACCGACGCCGTGCAGACCTTCGGCATCACGCCCACGCCGCTGGACGACGCGCTCACCGAGACGATCGAAGGACTGCGCCGGTGATCAGCGCCGGCGTGGTGATCAGCGCCGGCGTTGCGGGCCGAGCGCGGCGATCAGCACCGCGACCAGGGTCAGCGCCGCGCCGAGCAGGGTGGCCGGCCCGGGGTGCGAGGCCTCCGTCGGCAGCAACAGGTCCAGCAGCACGGCGCCGACGATCTGACCGGCGATGGTCGCCAGCCCGAGCAGCAGCACGCCGGTGAAGCGGACGATCGCCGCGGCGACCGCGATGAACACGATGCCGATCGGGCCACCGACGTAGAGCCAGGGCTCGGGCGGAAGGCCGCCTGCGGGACGGCCGCGTACGGCGACGTCGACGGCGAACGTGGCCAGCAGGGCGACCGTGCCCACCACGAAATTGACCAGGGTGGCGGCCAGGGCGCTGCCCGAGGCATTCCTTACCCGGCCGTTGACCGCCTGCTGCCAGGCGGTGCCGACCCCGGCGAGCAGCGGCAGCAGCGCCAGGGCCAGGGTGCCCGGGTCGCCGAGCCGGTCGCCGACCGCGAGCAGGACGGCCAGCACGGTGAGCGCCGCCCCGGCCAGCCAGCTCGTGGTGACCGGCTGCGGGCCGGTCGGGCCGAGCCCGGCCCGGTCGACGGCGAGGCCGCTGGCCGACTGGCCGGCGACCACCGCCACCGTGAAGACCGCCACGCCGAGGGTGCCGATGGTCAGCCCCTGGGTGGCCACCAGGAAGGCGCCGCAGACCCCGCCGAGGCACTGCCACGGTCGCAACGTCCCGCCCGCGAGCGCCGCCCGCAGGGCACGGAGACCCCGCCGCCCGCCGGGGCTGGCGGGGACGAGCACCAGCAGCACCAGCAGGCCCAGACCGAAGGAGACCACCGCGGCGGCGATCCCGTCCGCCAGGCGTACGCCCAGCTCCCCGTTGATCCGGGACTGCACGGCCACGGCGAGCCCGGAGGCGGTCGCCAGTCCGATGCCGGCGATCCGGCGGGAGGCCGACAGGGTCGGACGCGTCCCCGTCCCGGCCGCACTCACTCCTGCTCGGCCAGCGGACGCCGTCGAAGTCGACGGCCGAGTAGAGCGCCAGCTTCTCGAGCCGGTGGTACGAGTCGATCACCCGGATCGTGCCGCTCTTGGAACGCATCACGATCGACTGGGTGTACGCCCCGCCGGCCCGGTAGCGGACCCCGCGCAGCAGGTCGCCGGAGGTGACCCCGGTCGCCACGAAGAAGCAGTTGTCCCCGGTGACCAGGTCGTCGGTGCTGAGCACCCGGTCCAGGTCGTGGCCGGCCGCGAGCGCCTTCTCCCGCTCCTCGTCGTCGCGCGGCCAGAGCTTGGCCTGCATCGCCCCGCCCATGCACTTGAGTGCGCAGGCCGAGATGATGCCCTCCGGGGTGCCGCCGATGCCCATCAGCACGTCGACGTCCGACTCACCCCGGGCAGCCGCGATGGAGCCGGCGATGTCGCCGTCGGAGATGAACCGGATCCCCGCGCCGGTCCGCCGGATCTGCTTGACCAGGTCGTCGTGGCGGGTCCGGTCGAGGACGCAGACGGTGACGTCGGAGACGTCGGTGCCCTTGGCCTTGGCGATCCGGCGCAGGTTGTCGGCCACCCCGGCGTTGATGTCGACCACGTCGGCGTACATCGGGCCGACGGCGAGCTTCTCCATGTAGAAGACCGCGCTCGGGTCGAACATCGCGCCCCGCTCGGAGACGGCGAGCACCGCCAGCGCGTTCGGCATCCCCTTGCTCATCAGCGTGGTGCCGTCGACCGGGTCGACCGCCACGTCCACCTCGGGGCCGCTGCCGTCACCGACCTCCTCGCCGTTGAACAGCATCGGCGCGTTGTCCTTCTCGCCCTCGCCGATCACCACGACGCCCCGCATCGGGATCGAGTTGATCAGCTTGCGCATCGCGTCGACGGCTGCCCCGTCGCCGCCCTCCTTGTCACCCCGGCCGACCCAGCGACCGGCGGCCATGGCTGCGGCCTCGGTGACCCGGACCAGGTCGAGGGCAAGGTTACGGTCGAGATCCTGGGGGATCCGCGTCCTGGTGTTCGTCATGACGGCTTCCTCCTCGCGACGTTGCGGGGTGGACCGGCAGGATGCGGCCGTCGCCGCTGCCGGCTTTGTCGCTGATCGTAATCCGTAGGGTGCAGGCCCCCAGCTCTTGCCCTGGGGTTGACCCGTCAGCTCCCGCTGGGCAGTAGCTGCAGACTCTGCAGATCGTTTGTATTTCCGGTCATTCTGCGGTCTGACGGTGGCGTTGTCTTGCATCCACCTTTTTATGTGGTGTGATGTCCGAGACGCCGACGGCGGGTGCTTGGCCAGCCACGCTGTGAACGACAGCTAATCCGTCGCCACGACCGGTGGTGGCCCGCTAGCAGCGGTGCGGTACGTCGAGGAACGGAAGGGCCGTTCGATGCTCACCGGTCGCCGCTACCTGTTGGCGCTCACCCCGGAGCAGACCGGTTACGCCGAAACGGTTGCCGCGATTTGCCGCGCGGTGTGGAATACCGCTTTGGAGCAGCGCCGTGAATACCGGCGACGCGGGGCGTGGGTCACCTACGTTGAGCAGGCCCGCCAGCTGGCCGACGCGACGCGTGACCCCGACTGCGGGTGGCTGGCCGAGGCACCCTCGCACCCTCTTCAGCAGACCCTTCGCGACTTGGACAAGGCGTGCCGCGCCCACGGCACGTGGAAGGTGCGGTGGCGGTCGAAGAGGACTAGCTCTTTGTCATTTCGTTTCCCCGACTCGAACCAGATCGGTGTGCGGCGACTTAACCGGCGGTGGGGCGAGGTGCGGTTGCCGAAGTTCGGTCCGGTCCGGTTCCGGTGGACCCGCCCGATCGGCGGGGCGATCCGCAACGCCACCGTGCGCCGAGACGGCGGACGCTGGTACATCTCGTTGTGCGTCGAGGACGGGGTGGCCGAGGCCGCCCCGAACGGTCACCCTCCGATCGGTGTCGACCTGGGGGTGGCCGTCGCTGTCGCGACCTCAAGCGGTGACCTGTACGACCGGCAGTTCGCGACCGCCGGGGAGGCGACGCGGCTCAAGCGGTTGCAGCAACGACTGTCCCGGTCGGCGCGCACCCACGGTTGCCACCGCCGATCCACGCGCCGTGACGCGGTGCGTGCCCAGCTCATTCGGCTCAACGCCCGCATCCGTGACCGGCGCGGAGACTTCGCATCGCAAACGGCTGGGCGGCTGGTTCGCGACCACGGCATGGTGGCCGTGGAGGACTTGCGGCCTGCTGCCATGACCCGCTCCGCGAAGGGCACCGTCGAGCAGCCCGGCCGCAAGGTGCGGCAGAAAGCCGGACTGAACCGGGCCATCCTCGCCAAAGGCTGGGGTGGGTTCGTGCTCAAGCTGGAACAGGCCAGCCGCTACCACGGTGCGATCGTCGTCAAGGTCAACCCCGCCTACACGTCACAGACGTGCAATGCGTGCAAGCATGTCGCCCGCCAGTCCCGCGAGAGCCAAGCGGTCTTCCGGTGCGTCGCCTGCGGGCATCAGATCAACGCCGACGTGAACGCGGCTAAGAACATCCTCGCCGCCGGACTGGCGGTCGCCGGGCGTGGAGACCTCGCCATTGGGCGGTCCGTGAAGCGCCAACCACCCGAACGGCTCGTGGCGTGAACTCGCCCCAGCCACGGGAGTCCCCGCCTTCAGGCGTGGGGAGGAAGTCAACCTCACATGATGGCCGACCTGACGCTACGCCACGTCGGCGGTGGTCCGGCTCGCGGCAGTCGGGTGGCTGCGAAGATGGCGGGGTGGAACCCGCACAGCCAGCCGACCGCGTACCCGATTCGACCCCGCCGGACGGTCAGCCGCCGGTGACCGCCGGACCGTCCGCCGCCGAGCCGGCGCC
>JAEVHO010000108.1 GCA_016802835.1 Micromonospora sp. ATA32
ACCCACCAAAAAGGCAGACCCAGCCAGCCCGGGTATAAATCATAATTGGCACTGGCTTATCAAGCACCCTGTTGAGTTCTCAAAGAACAACCACACACCAGCGTGAAGCTCTACACCGTAGAACCCCCGTCTGGGGCAACCCCTCTAACTTACCCGCTCGACTCTTCGCTGTCAACCTCGGTGCGAGGAGATCACATTGAGTCGCGCGGCCCACGCCGACGCTCGCCGGAGATCCGGCGGTCGTTTCTGACGTGGGAAGCGGCAGACCGGCCGATCGCCGCTTCGCGGCCATCCGCCCGGCTCCCTGCCGGCTTCCGAACTCTACCCGGTCGGCTCCGCGATCGCAACCCAAGTTCTGGAGTGTCTCGCACCGCCCGAATCCCCAGTCTCGCTCGGCGTTCCCGCCACGAGCCTGGCGCCCGCTCTCGGCCCGTTTGTCCGGCCTCCCGCGTGCAGAGAGAAAGTTACGCGGACGGCAGTGAGAAGGCAAATCAACGTTCATCTGTGGCCTGTCCGGGGTCCGGCAGCGCCCGACTCCGTTGGTCGCGGGCAGCTGGTACACCCCGGGGGAAGGCCGAGCGTGTCAGAGTGGCTGGCATGGATGACCTGCCCCGACCGACTGCGACCCCGCTCGCCGACGAGGCGCTGCTCGGGCTGCTCCTGCCGTTCTGGCAGCTGGTCATCGGGGCGTTCGTGCTCTTCGCCCTGCTGGCGTCGGTACGCCGGCTGGCCCGGCGCGGTCCGTCCCGGATGACGACGGCGCTGCTGGTGACGGCGGCGGCGATCGCCGGGATCACGCTGGTGGGCGTACTGCTCCAGGGCTGACGGGCTCAGAGCCGCCGGTTCGCCAGGCTGGGCAGCTCGGAACGGATCGTCCGGAGGTGGTCCAGGTCGAGGTCGACCACGCTGACGCCGGCGCCGTCGGGCACCTGAGCCAGCACGATGCCCCACGGGTCGACCACCATGCTCCGCCCGAAACAGGTCCGGCCGGGCTCATGGTCGCCGGTCTGACCCGCTGCGGCGACGAAGCACTGGTTCTCGATCGCCCGGGCGCGCAGCAGCACCTCCCAGTGATCACGACCGGTGTGCATCATGAAGGCGGCCGGGACGACCAGGAGCTGGGCACCGCCACTCGTCGCCAGCTGGCGGTAGAGCTCGGGAAACCGAAGGTCGTAGCAGATGGACAGGCCGACCCGAAGCCCCTCGACGTCCACGACCACCGGCTGGTCGCCCGCTGCCACCGTCGCCGACTCCAGATACGACACCCGTCCCGGGATCTCCACGTCGTACAGGTGAATCTTGCGGTAGCTGGCCGCGAGCGTGCCGGAGCGGTCGAAGACGAGCGAGGTGTTCCAGGTGTGCTCCGGGTCCGGGCCGGCCTCGTGGAAGGAGCCCGCAACGAGCCAGATGCCCAATCGGCGGGCGACGCCGGCGAAGAACTCCCCCACCACGCCGTCGACCGGCTCCGGCTCGGGCATCGCGGCGCCAGGGCCGAGGTAGTCGACGTACTCCGGCAGAATCGCCAGGTCGGCGCCGGCGGACGCGGACCGGACCAGCAGGGCCTCGGCGGCCGCGAGGTTCGCGGCGCGATCGTCGCGGGCGTTGAGCTGGCATACGGCGACGCGCATGCGGGTGAGCCTACGGGCGGGAACGGCCGCGCGACACCCTCAGAGGCTCGCCAGGACGAGCGCTCCGGCGGCGAAGCCCAGGCCGGCCACCTGCACCGGCCGTAGCCGTTCCCGGTCGACGGCCAGCGCCAGCAGCACCGTGCTCGCGGGATAGAGCGCGGCCACCGCGGCGACGATGCTGAGATGCCCCCGGTTCGCCGCGGCGAGGAACAGCGCGTTCGCCGCGCTGTCCAGCAGACCGGCGGCCGCCGCCCAGCCGAGCACCCGCCGGCTCAGTCGCAGCCGAACGCCGGTGCCGGCCGCCAGGGCGAGCCCGAACGCGATGGAGCTGACCCGTACCGCCGCCACCGGCCACATGCCCGCGTCGGGGTCGGCCTGACCGAGCAGGGCGAAGAAGAAACCGAAGAGCGCCCCCGCCGCGAGGGCCAGGCCCACCAGCCGGGTCGACACGCCGCCCCGGGTGCCGCCCTCCCCCAGGCTGACCAGGGCGATCGACAGAACCGCGAGCCCCGCCCCGCAGAGCGCGAGGGTGCCCGGCGACCGGGCGGTGAGCAGGCCGGCGATGATCGGCACGACCGCGGCGGTGATCGCGGTGACCGGCGCGACCACGGCCATCATCCCGCCGGCCAGGGCGCGGTAGAGCAGCATGACGCCGGCGGCGCCGGCCACCCCGGCGACCAGGCCCCAGGCCAGGTCGGCGGGGGTCGGCGTACCCGGCACCAGGAGGACGAGCGCGATCAGCAGCGGGACGCTCAGCAGCTGGGAGACGACGGTGACGGCGATGGGATCGGCCCGCCGGGACGCCTTGCCGCCGGAGAAATCGGCCGTGCCGAACGCGACCGCGGACACCGCCGCCAGCACAATGGGGAGCATCGGATCGTTGTATCAGAATAATGACCGTGAAGGATAGTGTGATGACCGACCCCGGAGCGGGACGCGTGAGCGCGGTGACCGCCGCGGTGGCCCGGCAGGTACGCGACCTACGAGCGTCGCGCGGCTGGTCCTTTGAGGAACTGGCCGGCCGGTCCGGGGTCAGCAAGGGGATGCTGGTGCAGATCGAGGCGGCTCGGACCAACCCCAGCGTCGGGACGCTCTGCCGGGTCGCGGACGCGTTCGGGGTCAACATCGCCCGACTCCTCGAGCCGGGCGACGAGACGCCGGTGAAGATCTCCGCCGCGGCGGACGCCCCGGTGCTCTGGCGGGGCGACGGGGGCGGCACGGCGCACCTGCTGAGTGGGCTCGGCGAACCGGATCTGGTCGAACTCTGGGACTGGCGGCTCAATCCCGGGGAGGGGCACGATTCCGCCGACCATCCCCGGGGCACCCGGGAGGTGCTGCACGTGCTGGGCGGCACGGCCGTGGTCGTGGTGGACGGCGTCGAGCACGAGGTGCGGACCGGCGAGACGATTGAGTTCCACGCCGACCGGGAACACGGCTACCGCAACCGCACGGAGGAACCGGTGCGACTGGTCATGGTGGTGGTCACCCCGTCCGGCGAGTGGGACCGCCGGACCCGTTCCCGGCGGCCGCGCCCTGATTGAGGGCGCGGCCGGTACGGGTCAGGCGGACTTTTCCTCGCGGTCCCGACGGGCCCGGCGGCCGGTGAACTCGCGCGGCACGATCGTCGGGTTGACGTTCTCCAGGACCACCTCACGGGTGATCAGGACCCGGGCGGCGTCGGGGTTGCTCGGCACCTCGAACATCGCGGAGAGCAGGACCTCCTCGATGATGGCGCGCAGGCCACGGGCGCCGGTGCCACGCAGCATCGCCTGGTCGGCGATCGCCTGCAGGGCCGGCTCGTCGAACTCCAGCTCGACCCCGTCCAGCTCGAAGAGGCGCTGGTACTGCTTGACGAGGGCGTTGCGCGGCTCGGTGAGGATCCGCACCAGGGCCTCGCGGTCGAGGCTCCGGACGTTGGTGATCACCGGGAGCCGGCCGACGAACTCCGGGATCAACCCGAACTTGAGCATGTCCTCCGGCATCACCTGGCCGAAGATGTCGTCGGTCGAGCGGTCGGAGACCGCCCGCAGCCGGGCGCCGAAGCCGGTGCCGCCCTTGCCGGTGCGGGACTCGATGATCTGGTCCAGTCCGGCGAACGCGCCACCGCAGATGAAGAGCACGTTGGTGGTGTCGATCTGGATGAACTCCTGGTGCGGGTGCTTACGCCCGCCCTGCGGCGGCACGTTCGCCACCGTGCCTTCCAGCATCTTGAGCAGCGCCTGCTGGACGCCCTCCCCGGAGACGTCGCGGGTGATCGACGGGTTCTCCGACTTCCGGGCGATCTTGTCGACCTCGTCGATGTAGATGATGCCGGTCTCGGCGCGCTTGATGTCGTAGTCCGCGGCCTGGATCAGCTTGAGGAGGATGTTCTCCACGTCCTCACCGACATACCCGGCCTCGGTCAGGGCGGTGGCGTCGGCGATGGCGAACGGGACGTTGAGCATCCGGGCCAGGGTCTGCGCCAGGTGGGTCTTGCCGCAGCCCGTCGGCCCGAGCAGCAGGATGTTGGACTTGGCCAGCTCGACGGCGTCGCTACCGGAGCCCGGCGCGCCGGCCGCATCGGCCTGGATCCGCTTGTAGTGGTTGTAGACCGCGACCGCGAGCGCCTTCTTGGCCTGGTCCTGACCGACGACGTAGGTGTCGAGGAACTGGCAGATCTCCATCGGCTTGGGAAGCTCTTCCCACTTCACCTCGCCGGACTCGGCCAACTCCTCCTCAATGATCTCGTTGCAGAGGTCGATGCACTCGTCGCAGATGTAGACCCCAGGGCCCGCGATGAGCTTCTTGACCTGCTTCTGCGACTTGCCGCAGAAGGAGCATTTGAGTAGGTCGCCGCCGTCACCGATCCGTGCCACCTACGTTCTCCCTGCACTCATCGACCGGAGGACCGGCCCTGGACCAGCGGGCGCCGCGCGCCCGTCCATCTTCGTTCACCCCGCCGGGTTGACCCAACGAAGCGGTACAGACCCGACGTTACCCGCTGGCGGAGTTTTCTCCGACCCCCAAAACGGGTGTGTCAGAGGTCGGCCGGGAACGGTTCCACGGCCGACCTCCGACCCGACCAGGTCAGCTGGCGGCGTTGGCGGCCAGCAGGCCCTTCTTGCGACTGGTGAGGATCGTGTCGACCAGCCCGTACTCCTTGGACTCCTCGGCCGTCATGATCTTGTCACGGTCGATGTCCTTGCGGACCATGTCGAGCGGGCGGCTGCAGTGCCTGGAGAGCATCTCCTCCAGCTGCGTCCGCATCCGCAGGATCTCCCGGGCCTGGATCTCGATGTCCGAGCCCTGCCCGTAGCCGCCCTCGGTGGCCGGCTGGTGGATGATGATCCGGGAGTTGGGCAGCGCCATCCGCTTACCCGGCGTACCCGCGGCCAGCAGCACCGCGGCCGCACTGGCGGCCTGGCCGAGGCAGACCGTCGAGATGTCCGGCCGGACGTACTGCATGGTGTCGTAGATCGCCGTCATGGCGGTGAACGAACCACCAGGCGAGTTGATGTACATGATGATGTCGCGGTCCGGGTCGGTGCCCTCGAGCGTCAGCAGCTGCGCCATCACGTCGTTGGCCGACGCGTCGTCCACCTGGACGCCGAGGAAGATGATCCGGTCCTCGAAGAGCTTGTTGTACGGGTTGGACTCCTTGACCCCGTACGACGTGCGCTCGACGAACGACGGAAGCACATAGCGGTTGTGCACGGCCGCGAACTGGGGCGGCAAACTCAGGTCGGTCATCGTCAGCTCCTCAGCTCAGGGTCCCGGCGCCTTCCGGAACCTGGGTGGCTCCGGTGATCACCTTGTCGATGAAGCCGTAGTCCATGGCCTCCTGGGCGGTGAACCAACGGTCGCGGTCCGAGTCGGCCTCGATCTCCGCCGCGTTCCGGCCGGTGTGGTGGGAGACCCGCTCCTGAAACATCCGCTTGGTGTAGAGCATCTGCTCCGCCTGGATGGCGATGTCAGCGGCCGTGCCGCCCATGCCGCCGGACGGCTGGTGCATCATGATCCGCGCGTGCGGCAGGGCGTACCGCTTGCCCTTCGTGCCCGCGCAGAGCAGCAGCTGGCCCATGGAGGCCGCCATGCCCATCGCCACGGTCGACACGTCGTTGTCGATGAACTGCATGGTGTCGTAGATCGCCATGCCGGAGTAGACGGAGCCACCCGGCGAGTTGATCCAGAGGTTGATGTCGCGGTCCGGGTCCTCCGCCGCGAGCAGCAGCAGCTGCGCGCAGATGCGGTTGGCGACCTGGTCGGTCACCTCGCTGCCCAGGAAGATGATCCTCTCCTTGAGCAACCGGTTGTAGACCGAGTCGTCGAGGTTGCCAATGGTGTCGCCACCGCGGGCCTCGATCGCCCGGAGCGGCTTCGCTGGGATGTGCATGTCGGTCATGGCAGCCCTTCGCTCTCCGTACCGTCCTACCCGACACTAACCGCTCAGCCGGGTGGCAGAGTCCCGGTCGGGGCACTGTTCGCTCTCAGCGCAGCTCCGGCGGAGCCGTACCCGGAAAGGGTTTCGGCCGCCGCCCACCGCAAGCGGCGGACGACGGCCGGCCCCGACGATCAGTGCTCGTGGTCGTGGTCGTGCGCCTGCTCGCTCTCCGCCTTGAGGGCGTCGAGGGTCACCTCGTTGCCGGCGGTGTCCCTGATCTGGATCTTCTCCATCACCGAGGCGAGCGCCTTGCCCCGGCGGACGTCGCCGAAGACGGCCGCGGCGGCGCCGGAGCGCACCAGCTGGTCGTAGTACTGCTGCGGGGCCATCCCGGCGCGCTGCGCCCGGTGGACGATCTCGTGACCGAACTCGTCGTCGGAGACCTGGACGTCCTCGTTGTCGGCCAGCGTGTCCAGCAGCAGCTGGACCTTGACGCCCTCGGTCGCCGCCTCGGTCAGCTCGGCGTCGATCTGCTCCTCGGTCTTCTCCTCGGCGGCGAGGTATTCCTCGAGGGAGGCGCCGATCCGCTCGAGCTGGTCGATCATCGCCTGCTTGCGGCTCTCGACCTCCTCGCGGATGACACCCTCCGGCGCCGGCACCTCGGCGGCGGCGACCAGCTGCTCGAGGGCCTTGTCGCGGGCGGCGTAGATCTGCTCGACCCGCTTGCCCCGGGTGACCCGCTCGCGCAGGTCGTCGCGGAGCTCGGCGATGCTGTCGAACTCGCTCGCCATCTGGGCGAACTCGTCGTTCAGCTCCGGCAGCTCCTTCTCCTTGACAGTGCGCACGGTCACCGCGACCTCGGCGTCGCGACCGGCGAAGTCGCCGCCGACCAGCTGGGTGGTGAAGGTGGTGCTGTCGCCGGCGGCGAGGCCGACCACGGCCTCGTCCAGCCCCGGCAGGAGCTGCTTGCTGCCGACCTCGTGCGAGATGTTGGTCGCCGAGCCGCCCGGCACGTCCTCGCCGTCGACGGTGGCGTTCAGGTCGATCTGGACGTAGTCGCCCTCCTGGGCGGCCCGCTCCACGGTCTTGAGGGTGGCGAACCGCTCCTGCAGGTTCTTCACCTGCTCGTCGATCTCACTCTCGTCGATCTGCAGCTCGTCCACGGTCACCTCGACGGTGGCCGGGTCCGGCAGGGTGATCTCCGGGCGGACGTCCACCTCGGCGGTGAAGTTCAGCGAGTCACCGTCGTTGAACTCGGTGATCTCGACCTCGGGACGACCCAGCGTCTTCAGGTCGTGCTCGCGGACCGCGGCGAGGATCTGCTCCGGGATGGCCTCCTGGACCGCCTCGTTGAGGACGGTGCCCCGGCCCACCCGCTGGTCGATGACGGCGGTCGGAACCTTGCCCCGGCGGAAGCCCGGGACCTGGACCTGCTGGCCGATCTCCCGGTACGCCTTCCTGAGGCTCGGCTCGAGCTCGACGAACGGCACCTCGATGGCGAGCCGCACGCGCGTCGGGCTCAGAGTCTCGACGGTGCTCTTCACAGGCGTACTCCTTGACGGATCTCAGTTGAGTCTGGGCGTGATTCAGCCCATCGAGTGTAGGCGAGCCGGTCGATCGCTCGGCAGCGCCCGGGCACCGCGACGAAATGGCGGCACCCCGGGCGACCCGGCCGCGGACGACTGTCGGGGTGGCGGGATTTGAACCCACGGCCCCTCGCTCCCAAAGCGAGTGCGCTACCAAGCTGCGCCACACCCCGTGGCGTCGAGAAGTGTATGCCGTGCGCGCCCGCCGGAGATGCCGGGGCGTCACCCAACGCGCCGAACGAACCACGACCGGGGTACGGCGGCCGCGGCTGACCCGGCCTGGGCCCGTCGTGTCCCCGCCGAGCGGGGGTGCCGCGGATACCGCTACCCGGCCGATGGACCGACCCGGTACGATGGCTGCGCGCCACGATCAACCGGGCGTATGCGGGCGTAGCTCAATGGTAGAGCCTCAGTCTTCCAAACTGATTACGCGAGTTCGATTCTCGTCGCCCGCTCCACCACCCTCGGCCCAGGTGCGCGGCATGACCGCCGCACCTGGGCGATTCGCGTCACGGTGCCGTCCGGCCCTTGCGCGTGCCGGTCACTCGTTCCGGGCGGTCTCCGGGCCGGTGATCCGCCTCAGCAGCGGCATCGTCGACGCGATGATCCCGAGCGAGGCGACGAGCCCGCCGACGACGATCAGATAGAACCCTGGCTCAGGAGGTCGCAGCGAGTACTTCATCTGCGATGTGAGGAACAGATGGGCAGCCAGGAGGCCGGCCCCCGTCGCCACCAGCGAGGCGACCAGGAGCGGTACGGCGCTCTCCAGCGCGACCACCCGGCGCAGCACGCCGAGCTGGACACCGGTCAGGCGCAGCATGCTGAAGGGGCGCTTGCGGTCGCTGAGGCCGCCGGCCACGGTGACGGCCAGGCTGCAGCCCGCGATCGGCAGGCTGACGAGGATCACGACGTTCGCCAGTTGCTGCCACTGGACGAGGGTGCGCCCGAAGTCGGCTTCGAACTCGCCGACGGTGCTCGGGAAACGTCCCTGGGGGAAGGCCCCCTCCAGGGCCGTCCTGGACCGTTCGATCGCCGCGTCCGACCCGTCCGTCTGCACGACGACCGACAGCACCGGCAGCTGTCGCAGACCGTCGGGATCGACGGTCGACGCGCTCCATACCGGCGGCCCGTCGGACCTCCGGACGATTCGCGGCCCGATGAGATCCGGGTCCACCGCGGCCACCCCCGCCCCGGACGGGCAGCCGCCGAATCCGGGGACCCGGGCGAGCTCGGCGCACGAGATCACCCCGCGCCACCGCCAGCCGTCGGCGTCCGGCCGGTCGTCGGGGTTGGCGCGAACCACGAGGACGCTGCGCACTCCCGGGACCGACCCCAGGTTGGCCGGGATCGCGTCCGCCGACGGCGCGGCCTGACCCTCGGCCCGCTCCTGGGGCCAGAAGGTCTTGGACAGGGCGCTGCTGAACACCGAGCCGCTGCGCGGGGCGCCCCGGTTGGCGACGATCGTGGTGATCACACCGGTGGCCACGCTCGTGACGAAGAGCGCGAGGACGAGTCCGCTGACCGCCCGGAAGCCGGCCTGCGGGTTGTCCGCGAGCCGACGTGCGGCGATGAGCGTGGCGGGCCGGCTGGCGCGACGCGCCATCACCCGGGAGCCGAGCATGGTCAGCCACGGTCCGGCGATGACCAGTCCCGCCATGATCAGCAGGATTCCCGGCAGGTACGCCAAGGTCTGACCGGCGCTGGTGTCCGGACGCCGGTCGACGAACCAGACGAGTTCGGCCAGGCCCACGACGAGCGGGATCAGCCGCCAGGCGCGCGGCGGGCGGGGCGTGACGCGCCGGCTGACGCCGAGCGGGGAGATCCGTACCCGGCGCAGCGCGAGCCGCGCGGCCACCACGGCCCCGGCTGGTACACCGAGCGCGACCAGCAGCACGTCGACCACACCGAGCGACAGATCGCTGGTGAAGAAGGGCACGCCGGTGAACGGAATGGCGGCGAGCGAGGGGCGGAACAGGAGGAACAGTCCGAAGCCGATTGCGGTGCCCGCGACGGCGGCGACGGTCGACTCGACCGCGGCCAGCATCGAGATCTGCCGGGGCGTCGCACCGACGAGGCGCATGGCGGCGAAGCGTTGCTCCCGCCGGGCCGCGGCGAGCCGGGTCGCCGTCCCGATCAGCATGAGCAGCGGGAAGACCAGCCCGGCCGCGACCACGGAGAGGAGCAGATACATCCCGGCTGCCTTGAGGCCGACGCCGCAGTCGTCGCAGCTGCTCGGGTCGGTGGACGTGATGCTGCTGACCTGGGTGACCCCGGGCAGCTGTGACAGTTCCTCGGGGGTATGACCGACGACAACCAGCAGCGAGTTCGGGGCCGGCAGCGCCGACCGGCCGAGCGTGCCGATCTGGTGCCCGGGAAAACGGTCGGCGAGTTCGGCCGGGGGCGCGGCGCGCAGCAGCTCGCTGAGCGCCGGTGAGGCGTAGAACTCGCCCGGCCCGGGCAGTCGCGGGACGCCCGGCGGTACGGGCGAGTGGGGGCCGGTGGCGGCGACGTCGATCCGGCCGATGGGGCGGCGGTGGTAGAAGTCCTCGCGCAGCATCCACCACAGCGGGTCCGCGGACCTCGCGCCGGCATGTCCGCTGCTGTTCGCCGCCGTGGACGGTGCGCTGGTGTTCAGCCAGGCGTACCGGGCGTTCTGCGCGTTCACCCCGTGCACGGCGCGACGGTGGCCAGCAGCAGACCGGTGCCGAGCGCCACGGCGACCGTGATGATCGCCAGCCGGACGGCGGCCTCCCGGCCGCTGGCCAGGGCGAGGCGGAGGCCGAGGCGGATCACGACGGCACCCGGTCGGCGGCGAGCGTGGTCGCCTTCCCGTCCCGGACGATGACCTCCCGGTCGGCGCAGGCGGCGACCCGGGGCTCGTGGGTGACGATGATGACCGTGGTCCCCTGCTCACGGGCGGATGCCACCAGCAGGTCCATGACCTGCTCGCCGGTGAACGAGTCCAGCGACCCGGTGGGCTCGTCGGCGAAGAGGATCTCCGGCCGGGCGACGAGGCCGCGGGCCAGCGCCACGCGTTGGGCCTGGCCGCCGGAGAGCTCCCCGGACCGGCGTCGCTCCAACCCGTCCAGACCCATTCGGGCGAACCACGGCCGGGCTTCCTTAAGTGCCCGGTCCCGCCGGATGCCGGCCAGCAGCAGCGACAACGCAACGTTCTCCTCGGCGGTCAGCTCGGGGACGAGCTGGCCGAACTGGAAGACGAACCCGAACCGGTCCCGGCGTAACGCGCTGCGCTGGGTCTCGCTCATGGTGTCGACCCGGCGGCCGTCGAAGTGGATCTCACCGGCAATCGGGACGAGGATCCCGGCCAGGCAGTGCAGCAGGGTCGACTTGCCCGACCCGCTCGGCCCCATGATGGCGAGGATCTCGCCGGCGACCACCGAGAGGCTGGCGCCCCGCAGCGCGGGGGTCTCACCGAAGGACAGCTCCACGTCCCGCGCCTCGATCACGTACCGCTCGCTCGTCGCCGTCACGACCGCACCTCCGCGGCCAGCGCTCCCAGCCGGGCGCTGGTCATGTCGATCCAGCGCAGATCGGCTTCGAGATGGAACAGGCCGTGGTCGGCCAGGATGGCGTCGACCAGGTCGCCGCTCCGCCTGATCTCGGTCAGCTCCCGCATCCGCTGCAGGTGGGCGGCGCGCTGGGCGTCGAGGTACTCCGCGGCGGGACGGTCGAGCATCAGTGCGAGCACGACCTTGCTGAACAGCACCGTCTGCAGGTGCGGCTCGGCGGGGACCGGCTCGGTCAACCACGTGTCGACCTCGGTCGCGCCCCCCTCGGTGATGACGTACCGCTTTCGCTCCGGTCCGTCGCCCGGCGCCACCTCGTCGATCACCACCTTGCCGTCCCTGGCCAGGCGGCCGAGGGTCGCGTAGACCTGGCCGAACGGCAGGGGCCTGCCCCGGCCGAAGTAGGTGTCGTAGTCGCGCTTGAGGTCGTAGCCGTGGCTGGGCTCGCGCTCAAGCAGGCCGAGAAGTGTCAGGGGAACGCTCATGCGGCGACCATACCCTGAGGGTATACACCGGGTATATATCCGCAGAGAATGAGTCCAGTTGGAACTCGGTTCCGCGGGTCAGGCCGGCCGGGCGGTGGAGTCGTTGATCCGCTCGACCACCTGGGGTCGCCTGAACCCCACCCCGGCTGGCCGGCTTCGGAGCAACTCGCCGTGCCGCCGTCGTCGTACGGCCAGGAGCAGCACTGCCGGCTCGCCGGGCTCCACGCGATCAGGCCTCGGCGGCGCCCAGTTCGCGAAAGGTCGCCAGGGTGGACGGGTCGTCGATGGTGGCGGGCACCGGCTCATCCCGCCCCTCCACCAGACCCCGCATGGTCCGACGCAGGATCTTGCCCGAGCGCGTCTTGGGCAGCGCCGGCACCACGGTGACCCGGCGGAACGCGGCCACCGGGCCGATCCGCTGCCGGACCAGCGCGACCAGCTCGCCGGCGAGGGCGTCCGGGTCCACCTCGGCGCCGGACTTGAGCACCACGTACCCGCTGGGCACCTGGCCCTTGAGCGCGTCCGCCACCCCGATCACCGCGCACTCGGCCACCGCCGGATGCCCGGCCAGCACCTCCTCCATCGCGCCGGTGGAGAGCCGGTGCCCGGCGACGTTGATCACGTCGTCGGTGCGTCCCATCACGTAGAGGTAGCCGTCCGCGTCGAAGCGCCCACCGTCGCCCGTGAGGTAGCAGCCGGGGAAGGCACTCAGGTAGGAGCGCAGGTACCGCTCGTCGTCGTTCCATAGGGTGGGCAGGCAGCCGGGCGGCAGCGGCAGCCGGATCACGATCGAGCCGTCCGTGCCGGCCGGCACCTCCTCGCCGCGGCCGTCCACGACCCGGATGTCGTAGCCGGGCACCGGCACCGACGGCGAGCCCGGCTTCAGCGGCAGCGGCTCCAGCCCGCGCGGGTTCGCCGCCACCGGCCAGCCGGTCTCGGTCTGCCACCAGTTGTCCACCACCGGCACCTTCAGCCGCTCGCCGGCCCAGGTCCAGGTGTCCGGGTCGAGGCGCTCGCCGGCCAGGAAGAGGGTACGCAGGCTGGACAGGTCGTACCCGTCGATCAACTCACCCTCCGGGTCCTGCCGGCGGATGGCCCGGATCGCCGTCGGCGCGGTGAACAGGGCGGCCACCCGGTGCTCGGCGATCACCCGCCAGAAGGCGCCGGCGTCGGGCGTGCCGACCGGCTTGCCCTCGTAGAGCACCGTCGTCGCGCCGGCGAGCAGCGGTGCGTACACGATGTAGGAGTGGCCGACGACCCAGCCGACGTCGGACGCGGCCCAGAAGACCTCCCCCGGCCCGACGCCGAAGACGTTCCGCATCGACCAGCCCAACGCCACCGCGTGCCCGCCGTTGTCCCGGACCACCCCCTTCGGGCGGCCGGTGGTGCCGGAGGTGTAGAGGATGTAGAGCGGGTCCGTCGCGGCGACCGGGACGCAGTCGGCGGGCTCGGCGCCGTCCAACGCCTGGTCCCAGGTCAGGTCCCGGCCCGGGGTCAGCTCGGCGGGATGCTGTGGACGCTGCACGATCACGCAGTGCTCGGGGACGTGCTCCGCCTCCTCCAGCGCGGCGGCGAGGATCGGCTGGTACGGCACGATCCGGTCGACCTCGATGCCGCAGGAGGTGGCCACCACGACCTTCGGGCGGGCGTCGTCGACGCGTACCGCCAGCTCGTGCGCGGCGAAGCCGCCGAAGACCACCGAGTGGACCGCGCCGATCCGGGCGCAGGCCAGCATCGCGATCACCGCCTCCGGCACCATCGCCAGGTAGAGCAGCACCCGGTCGCCCGGGCCCACCCCGAGCCGGCGTAGCGCACCGGCGAACCGGGCGGTCGCGTCCAGCAGCTCGGCGTAGCTGTAGCTGCGGACCGTGCCGGTGACCGGGCTGTCGTGGATCAGCGCCGGCTGCTCGCCCCGGCCGGCCGCCACGTGCCGGTCGAGGGCGTTGTGGCAGGTGTTCAGCTCCCCGTCGGGAAACCAGCGGTAGAAGGGCGGCTCGCTGTCGTCGAGGATCCGCTCCGGTCGCCGGGACCAGTCGATCTCCGCCGCCGCATCCCGCCAGAAACCGGTCGGGTCGGCGATGCTCCGCTCGTACGCTGATCGATAGGCGCCCATGCCCCCATGCTGGACGCCGGGGCTCCGCCGGCACGACGGCCGCCCGGGATCGGTGCGCCGGAAGCGCGGGTGGCGTCGCCGAGCGGCGGACGGGCCGGCCCTTCAGCGACGACCGCGCGCGCGGTGGTGCGGGCACCGGGCGGTTCCCGGACGGCACTGGCGGAGGGCCGACCGGTCGACCGCGGATGAACCGCGGCCGGCCGGGTAAGCAGCGCCGACCTGGTGGGGAACGACCGGTGTCGCGGCGTCCCGCGACCGGACGCGCGGGCGGGGCGGCGACAACGCCGACCCGCCCGGGCGTTCCGCCACGACCCGCGCAACCGCGTCGGAACCGGTGCGGCGGCCCGCCGGATCAGTGGCCGGTGACCCAGTTCCAGGCAGTGACGACCCACTCGGTCTGCTGGAGGTAGGCCAGGCCCACACCCACGAGGAAGGCCGCCGTCACCAGGTGCGCACCCCGCGCGCTGCGCCGCACCCGGCCCAGCTGGCGCTCCCAGATCACCCGGCCGAGCAGCCGGGAGAGCGCGAACAGGCCCACGGCCACCA
>JAEVHO010000109.1 GCA_016802835.1 Micromonospora sp. ATA32
CCCACACCACGGGCACCTCGCTGGCGGCCCACTTCACTCGGCGGGAGGCCGCGCGGAAAAGGACCCCCACGGGCACCTCGCCGCGCGGCCCACCCAACCCAAGCCGCCAAGACCGGACTCGGCCTCGACCAGCACCAACACCGCCGCTGGACGTCCTGGCACCGCTGGACCACCCTCGCGATCCTCGCCCACGCCTTCCTCGCCGCCGCGACCGCCGGCCACCGCCACCGCCACAACCCGGCCGACCTGATCCCGCTGACCGTCAACGAGCTACGCCACCTGTTCAACGTCCTGATCATCGAACCCACCCGCCGACGCTGCGACCCGCTGTTCTGGTCCATCCGCCGGCGCCGTCACCAAGCCCGAGCCAAGACCAGCCACTACGCCCGACAAGCCCTCATCGAACCGTGATCACGATCCCCGGCTGGAGTACTAGATCCCCTCAAAGCATGTGGGAGCCGTGCCGACTGTCGCGTTGCCCTTCGTCTCCACCTGCGCTTGTATGCTGTTGCCGTCCTGACGGACAATCTGTATCTCTCAGCCCGAGGCCGCTGAGGGATACGAAGATGCTTACGGAGAGCGGCAGGGGGCGACATGGAGATCGACGAGCTGCTCGATAATCGCGAGTATTACAGCAAGATCGGCGCTTGGCCCCCCACACCTTCAGGCATCAAGCCAAAGGCTTGGCTAACAAACTTTGAAGAATCCGAGCGTGAACACGCACTGTTCCTCTTAGACAGCTTCGTGTATCTGAACGCAGCAATTACAAACAAGCTATTCGCATCGGCATTCCAGGGCATATCAGAGGAGGTTACGCGTGGCGGGGATACCTACCATGAACGTAAACTCCTCTGGAAGCGTTTTCGTGACGAGGTCCTCATAACGTATCCAACAGGAGAAAGGCCCAACGTCACAGACTCGGGCTATCTATTCGCCCGGAAGGCTCGCCAACTCCTTAATATTGACGAGGACCAGATAGAGTCGCCTGAAAATGTCGTCGAGATCATTCGGAGGCAGTCGCACCGGCCCGTCCTTTTCGTTGACGACTTCGTGGGCTCGGGAGACCAGTTCGTCGCGACTTGGGAGCGCCAGTATGAGATGCGGGACGGAGAGCATGCCTCGTTCAGCAGCGAAAGCAAGAGTGGCTCATTGACCTCCGTCTGGTACTGCCCCGCGGTCTGCACCGAACTGGGCTCGCAGAAGGTACTGGAGAAGGCCAGCGTTGTGCAATTGCGACCTGCCCACTTCTTGCCCGCCCGGTACGGTGCACTGCATCCCGAGACAGTTCTATTCGCACCACACCTCATACCAACCGCCAGAGATTTCATTGTCAACGCCAGCCGACGCGCCGGCGTCCCTCCTGATTGGACGTTCGGCTACAAGGGGTTAGCCCTCGCCATCGCATTCGAGCATTCTGTCCCAGATGCCACGTTGCCACTGTTCTGGGTGGATACTCCTCGCTGGAAACCACTGTTGAGGCGGCGATGACTAAGAGCGATGCATCCGAGACTCTAATGCACTTGACTCAGGTGTTTGGCGGGCTTCGAGCCGAATATCTCCACGAGGAGATGTACGACCTGTTTACGCATCCAACCTACTGGCCCGAGCTCCTTTCGCCGAGGCCCTGCCTGCTGGTTGGCGGACGGGGCACGGGCAAGACAACCGTGCTTCGAGGCTTGTCATACGAGGGTCAGCGCCGCTTGGTGGGTAGGAACCCGGCAGCGTGGCAATTCGTCGGTGTATATTGGCGGGTCGACACGAATGCAGTCAGGGCTTTTCGCGGGGCAGGAGTCGGCGAGGAACAGTGGACACGGCTCTTCGGCCACTACGTTAACCTGGTCCTCACTCAACGACTGGTCGAGTTCCTCGAGTGGCTCAACTCAACCTCGCCGGAAGAAGCAAGGCCGATCAATGGCGCGGGCCTAGAACGAGTTTGCCGAGCATTGCATCTGCGTCGAACAAGAAGAATTGATGAACTGGCGTCGGCGCTCGTGGACGCGATCATCGACTTCGAGGCATACGTCAATAACGCCGCTGGCGACCAGCCACCGCGTCTATCGATGCAAGGGCGCCCGTTCCAGATTCTCGTCGAAGAGTTGCGGAAGATTCCCATCTTCGCAAACAAGCCATTTTTCTTCCTGCTAGACGAGTACGAGAACCTCGAGGACTATCAGCAGCGCGCTATCAACACTCTAATCAAACATTCTAGCAATGAGTGCACATTCAAGGTGGGCATGCGGGAGACAGGGCATCGTGAACGAGCCACACTAAACCCGGACGAGCAGCTCGTTGAGCCCGCAGATTATGCATACATAGATATAGCGCGGAGACTTACTGGGTCCGACTTCTCGGCGTTTGCGGCGAACGTCTGCAATGGACGTCTCTCGAAGGTTCTCAATGGTGGGGGTCCCCACGAGATCAGGACTCTGCTACCGGGAATCAGCGAGGCTCAGGAAGCGAACGCCCTAGGCATCGAAGCTGCCCTGCGAGATGGCCGCCGAACTCTCAAGACAGAAGGCGCCTCCGACGAGCTCATCCGAGATTACGATTCTCTAGATCCGCTGCAGGCATATCTGGTCAAGTTTTGGGCGGAGGCCCAGCAGTCGTCGCTCGTAGATACCCTTACGGAACTGCTAGGCTCCCCAGATCGGTGGCAGGGGAGGCTCAACAACTACCAGCACTCCATGCTCTTTACAATTCGCAGAGGAAGGCGTGGAATCCGGAAGTTCTACGCCGGTTGGGATACATTCGTCCAGCTATCTGCCGGCAATATTCGTTACTTGCTGCAGTTGGTAGCGGAGGCGCTACAACGCCACATCCGCGAAGGTAGGCTCCTGGCGCAACCGGTGACGTATGAGACTCAAACGGAAGCCGCAGCCGAGATCGGCCGCCGCAACCTGCACGAGTTGCAGGGGCTCGCTGCAGAGGGCGCGCAGTTGACCAAGTTGGTTCTTGGTCTCGGACGGGTTTTCCAGGTTATGGCAGCACAGCCTCATGGGCATACACCCGAGGTAAACCAATTTCATGTAAATCGGACCGGACTAGCGAGCGACCAAGAGGCGGAGCAGTTGCTAAGGGCAGCAGTCATGCATCTCGCTGTAATTAGGTTTACAGCAGACAAGATGGCGGCAGCCTCAGGCGAGATTAAGGATTTTGACTATCAGCTGCACCCAATCTTTGCCCCGTTCTTCGTATACAGCCACCGACGGAAGCGGAGGCTGTCAGTCGGGAGCGACGAGCTCCTAGATCTCGTGCGGAACCCACCTCCCGCAATCCGCTCCATTCTCGGCAAGAGCAATCGTGACCTAGGCGAAGAACTTCCGACGCAACTATCTCTGTTCAAGGAGATTCTTCTGTGAGTTTAGGGGAGGAAGTACTTCTCACAGCCGAGCTTTCGCGCGAACAGTTTGTGCCACTTGCTGGATCGGTGTATGTCCACGCGCTAAGCCTGGAGGATCGCAGCCTTCTGGACAAATCTTGGAAGGAACGCGCCGTTGCAAACGAAGTAGTCTTCGCTGAAGTAACGGAGCTTAACGACGACATAATGGTGGACTGCGTTTCGCGCGGCCTGAACGGTGACGTGGCGAACCTCCGCGACAACGCGGCACTTCGAGAGGTTGTGTTGCGGCTGCGCGGGCCCATATACCTCGACCTTACCGGGATGACGCATCGTGTCTGGGCCGCCCTGCTCCGAGCTTTCATTGATGCCAGGTGCAACCTGCGGGTCGTATATGTCGAGCCGGCTGACTATACTCGAAGCACCGCTCCGGCTCCTGGGCTTATCTTCAGCCTATCGGAACGGATCGAAGGGATCTCGCCGCTACCGGGCTTCGCCTACTTGCGGCGTATGCCGAACCCTGAGGATTCCTGCTTCGTTCCGCTGCTGGGTTTCGAAGGCGCTCGCTTGGGCTACGTGTTGGAGCATGTGCAGCCGTTGGACAACAAGACCGTACCTATCATCGGTGTCCCCGGGTTTCGGCCTGAATATCCCTTTCATTCCTACACTGGGAACCGGATACAGCTTGAGCGGAACTACCTTGCTTCACAGGTGCGGTATGCCAAAGCCAACTGTCCATTCGACGCGTTCATGGCTCTTCACCGAGTCGCCGACGACTACCCCGGTGATCTCCTTCGTGTGGCGCCCATTGGAACAAAACCACATGGTGTCGGTGCTGTTCTCTTCGCACTGAGCAGGCCCTCGGGAGTTGAGCTCATCTACGATCACCCGGTCCGTAAGGGCAGGCGCACGACGGGAGAGGCCCGTGTCTGCGTCTACGATGTGGGCAGCTTCGTCACCTCGGATCTATTCCTGAGACTCGGAGAATACGCGGGGAGCGAAGGTACTCTCCCTAGGGTCGGGCGTCAGCGTTGAGTGTCGACTCCTACTACACGCCAGAGTGGTTGGCCAAAGAAATGGCCAGTGCTCTCGCGGAGATTCCGACGGGATTAGTTGGCGACGTCGCTGCGGGACGTGGGTCACTACTGGACGCTGCCGAACAGAGATTTGGATCTCAGGTAGATTACGTTGCGACAGACGTAGATCGAGCAGTAGTCCGATTTCTTCGAAGAGAGCGAGCGCACTGGACAACAGGCCGTTGCGATATATTGAATCCGGCGTCTAGACGTGCGAGTAGTTGCTTCAGGAATGTGGCGTTTGATGCCGTGCTGCTAAACCCTCCCTTCTCGTATCGGGGAGGGCAGAGCCGATCGATAACGTTCGGCGGTAGGGAGTACCGGTCGTCGCCCGCAGCTGCTTTTGTCAGTGCCGCAATTAGTTTATTGCACTGCGATGGGCAGCTCGTTGCGCTACTTCCTGCCAATTCGCTCCTATCCCAACGAGACGAAGCGCTATGGCTCGCAATAGGTAGGACTGCCCACGTCGAGGTTTTGGATCAGTACCGTCGGAACGTCTTTCCCGGTGCGTTTGCTCGTACCACGTTGGTGAGGATCACGCGAAGGAATCTAACCAATTCTCCGGATCAAGACGGCAGCGCCTCCGCAGTCGCACGGTTGCCACAGCGGGGTTGCGTATGCGTCGAAATTTTGCGTGGTCGCGTTCCGATGCACCTTCTGAAGCGATGGTCAGCCGGTCAACAAGCGCCGTTGCTCCACACGACTCACCTTAGGTCAGGCAACATTCTCCACAGCTCGCAATCCGCTGAGCTTAGATTAGCGACTCAAGGCCCATTCGTTGCATTGCCGAGGGTGGGAAAGCCGTTGGCTGAGAAGGTGGCGATATATAGACAGTCGGAGCAGCTCGTTCTTAGCGACTGCGTTTATGCTCTGCGGACTAGAGACGGTGGCCGCCTAGATCAGTTGCACCAGAGCTTGCTATCCCGCTTCGGTGATTTCTCACGATACTATTCAGGTTCATGCGCACCCTACCTGACTGTTAAGCGTTTGGGTGAGGCATTGGCGAAGATGGGGTGGAACCCCTTGGCTGTCGACGCTTCGAGCCCCTTGCTGCAGACCTGTCAATGCAGCGATAGGAATCGTTCAAGCAAGCGGGCGGACCTGGGTTTCCCTAGTTTTTATGGTGGTGATTCCATTGCTCTCTGACGTGGTTGTGCCAATCCTTGTCGGTACCTCCGCCGTGCTCCCCTCCGCCGCTCACGAGTCGGACGCCGGAGTTGATTTGCGAAGTGCGGCCGAAGTGCGCTTGGAACCAGGCAATTGGGCATTAGTTCCAACCGGTATCCGGCTGAACCTGCCAGCTGGACACGTGGGTCTGATCGTGCCGCGGTCCGGCCTCGCCCTCCGTGAAGGCGTTACCGTCCTGAATGCTCCCGGCTGCGTTGATCCCGGTTACACTGGCCAAATTGGAGTTATGCTTATAAATCTCGGGCTGGCACCATATGTAGTACTTGAGGGTGATCGGGTCGCACAACTCCTGCTGGTTCCGTTTATGCGACCGCGTTGGAGCGAGGTGACTGATCTTGACGATTCAGACAGAGGTGGCTCAGGTTTTGGATCCTCTGGACGCTAAGAACTCCTAATTCTTCGAGTGTTGGAGTCGGTGCCAGCAGATGATGAGGCGAGGGTGAGGAAGGCTTCGTGGGTGTCGTCGCGGATCTCCCAGCGGATGCGCAGGCGGCGGAACCATTGCAGCAGGGCGATGGCCTGCTGCGACGACCCAGCATCAGGCGCCCAGGCCGGAGCCGGGGTCTGTCAAACGAACGTCTTACAGTCCCGCGGGCGTCGGCCGGGGTCCGCACCTGGCGGGCTTGTTTTGTCGCGGGTCCTCGGTCGGGCCGTGACGAGATGCACCATGCGCGCGCCATTTACCCGACATCCTTCGATGGGTGGCCAGGTGCCGCAAAGTCGAAGTCGATGAACGCGACTGGCTGTCCGTGGCGGAAGACCGTGTTGTTCGGACCGGGCTCGTAATGGCAGACCACCTCACCAGGGAGGATGGACGCAACCGGCCCGCGCGAAGTGCGGGTCGGGACCGTTGGAGCAGCTGAGCGGGCGCGAGGCGGGCAGGATTTAGAAAAGGGCCGGCTGCGGTGCTGTTGCGGTGGGCTGCTTCTCGGGGTTGAGGGGGAGAGCGGCTTCGGCGAGCAGTTCTCCGAGCGTGGGCGCGGTGGGCCATCGGCGGGTGACGAGCTCGGGCAGCAGTAGCGCTGTTGCGGTGCTGTCCCAGAGCGCGCGGTGTGGCTGCGAGTTAGGTGCGGCCGCGTTGACCCGGCCGGTGAGCCCCAGCTCGTGGATGAGCGCGGTCAGGGCCCGGGACGGCCGGTTGTGAGTGCCTTCGCGAGGCGCAGGGTGTCGATGAGGCCGGCCGGCCGGATCGCCGGGAGCTGGCGGTGTAGGAGCCGCCAGTCGACGGAGACGTTGTGGCCGACGAGGTAGCGGGCGTTGATTCGGTCGGCGAGGTGCCGGTCGATGTCGGCGAGGGCGGGGGCGCGGCGCAGAGCGGTGTCGGTGAGCCCGGGTGAGAGCCACGGGCGGGCGCCGATGGGCGGCCGGGGTTGATCAGGGTGGTGTAGCTGGTGGGCATGTCCGGCAGCCCGGCGACGAGCGGGACGAGCGCGATCTCGAGGATCGCTTCGTCGTCGCGGTCCTGGGCGCCGGTGCCTTCCAGGTCGATGACGACCAGGCTGGCGGTGGTCCAGGGGTCGCTCGGGCTGCCGCTCATGCCTTCTCTCCCGTGCTGGGTTAGTCGTCGTCTCCATACTTCACGGCGTCGACGAGTTCCGCCCGGACCGCGGCGAACCTTTCTGCCTGGTGAGGATCGACCTCGTGGCCGAGGAGCTGCCGGCCGTGGGCGCCGGGGAAGTGCGGCTGGTTAACTTCCCAGATTTGGTGGCGCAGGTGGTGCTGCACGGCGTACCGCTTCTGCTCGCCGAGGCCGTGGGTCCATACGTGGCCGGGTTCGACGAGGACGGGGCTGTCGTACCCGAGCGTGTCGAGTACGTCCTTGACCTCTTGCTCGGTGGGGTCGCGGTAGTCGTCGATGCAGAGCTGCTTCTGCTTGGCGGGGCAGATGTTGCACAGCTCGTTGACGCCCCAGTGGCCGTTGTAGTCAGCCACGCCGTTGGCGTAGGAGACGCCGCAGCTGGTCTTGCGGAACAGCGGCGTCTTGATCACAGCGGCTTTCCACGCGCCGACGTCAGCTCGTCGATCTCGCGCGGGAGGGTCTTGCGGCGGGCGTAGTCGTCTGGTCCGCTGCTCCGACTCGTCGGCCGAGGACATGATCTTGAGGCCGGCGTTCACCGCCAGCCAGCGCAGCGGCTCCGGCTCCCACTTCGGGGAGCGGTGGTCGACCCACGGGAGCGCCGTCAGCTCGGTCCGCTCGCCGCGGATCAGGTCGGCGAGGGTACGGCCCGCGAGGTTCGTCGTACCGACGCCGTCACCGACGTAGCCGCCCGCCCAGGCCAGCCCGGTTGAGCGGTCCAGGCCGACCGAGGCCGACCAGTCCCGGGCCACCCCGAGCGGGCCGCCCCAGGTGTGGCTGACCGGCACCTGCGGCCCGAGCACCGGGAAGAGCTCGCCGAGCACCCGGCGCAGCGCGGCGAAGACCTGCGGCTCCCGGTCGTAGGCGGGCGAGACCCGGGAACCGAAGTGGTACGGCGCGCCCCGCCCGCCGAACGCCAGCCGCCCGTCGGCGGTGCGCTGGCCGTAGATGATGACGTGCCGGTAGTCGGAGAAGGTCTCCCGCTCGGCCAGCCCGATCCGGGCCCAGGTCTCCGCCGGCAGCGGCTCGGTGGCGACCATCAGCGAGTAGACCGGCGCGACCGCTCGGCGCTGCCCCCGCAGGCCCGGGGTGTACCCCTCGGTTGCCCGGACGATCACCGGCGCCCGGACCACCCCGGCCGGCGTCACCGCCGCGCCGGACCGGATCGCCGTCACCGGCGTCCGCTCGTGGATGGTCACCCCGCGGCGTTCGACCGCCCGGGCCAGGCCCCGGACCAGCCGGGCCGGGTGCACGGCGGCGCAGTGCGGGGTGTACGTCCCACCACGTACCCCGTCGGCGGAGCAGCGGGCCGCCGCCTCGCCGGCGTCTAGCAGCCTCATGTCGTCGGGCCCGAAGCCGAACTCGCGGGCCTCGTCGACGGCGGCCCGGGCCCGCCCGAGCTGGGCGTCGGTGCGGGCCAGCACCACGGTCCCGCCGGCCTGCCAGTCGCAGTCGATCCCCTCGGCCGCGACGACCCGGCCGACCTCGCGCACGGTGGCCTGCATGGTCCGCTGCATGGCGATCGCCGCGTCCCGACCGTGCCGACGGGCCAGCGCGGACAGCGAGGTGGGGAAGAGCGCCGAGCACCAGCCGCCGTTGCGCCCGGAGGCGCCGTACCCCGCGATCTCGGACTCCAGCACGGTGATCCGCAGCGTCGGGTCGGCCCCGGCGAGGTAGTACGCCGTCCACAGCCCGGTGTATCCGGCGCCGACGATCACCACGTCCGCGTCGCGTCGCCGGGCAGCGGTGGGCGGGGGGTCAGCGGCTCGTCCACGGTGGACAGCCAGTACGACAGCTCCTGGTAGCGCATCACCACATCACCGACCCGGCGGCGCCGACCCACCACTCCGGCGGCCCGACCGCCCACCGGCCGGGCGTCAGAGCCGCGCCCATGCCTCGGTCAGCACCCCACGCAGGATCTGCTCGATCTCGTCGAACTGCTGCTGGTCGGCGATCAGCGGCGGCGCGAGCTGCACCACCGGGTCGCCCCGGTCGTCGGCCCGGCAGTAGAGCCCGGCCTGGAACAGCGCGGTGGAGAGGAAGCCGCGCAGCAGCCGCTCGGACTCGGCCTCGTCGAAGGTCTCCTTCGTGGTCTTGTCCTTGACCAGCTCGATGCCGTAAAAGTAGCCGTCGCCGCGCACGTCGCCGACGATCGGCAGGTCGTACAGCTTCTCCAGGGTGGACCGAAAGGCGTCCTCGTTGGCCCGGACGTGCCCGACCAGGTCCTCGCGGGCGAAGACCTCGAGGTTGGCCAGCGCCACCGCGCAGGAGACCGGATGCCCGCCGAAGGTCACCCCGTGGGCGAACATGCCGGTCTCGGTCAGGAACGGCTCCATCAGCCGCTCGCTGGCGATCATCGCGCCGAGCGGGGCGTAGCCGGAGGTGATGCCCTTGGCGGTGGTGATGATGTCGGGCTGGTAGCCGTACCGGGTGGCGCCGAAGTATTCACCCAGCCGGCCCCAGGAGCAGATCACCTCGTCGGAGACGAGCAGCACGTCGTACGCGTCGCAGATCTCCCGGATCCGCTGGAAGTAGCCGGGCGGCGGCGGGAAGCAGCCGCCAGAGTTCTGCACCGGCTCCAGGAAGACCGCGGCGACCGTCTCCGGGCCCTCCCGCTCGATGGCCCGGCCGATCTCCTCGGCGGCCCAGCGGCCAAACGCCTCTGGGGAGTCGCCGTGTTCTGGGGCCCGGTAGAAGTTGGTGTTCGGCACCTTGATGCCGCCGGGCACCAGCGGCTCGAACTCGCTCTTGATGCCGGGCAGGCCGGTGATCGACAGCGCGCCCATCGACGTGCCGTGGTACGCGATGTACCGGCTGACCACCTTGTGCTTCATCGGCTTGCCGGTGCGCTTGAAGTAGGACCGGGCCAGCTTCCACGCCGTCTCGACGGCCTCCGAGCCGCCGGTGGTGAAGAAGACCCGGTTCAGGTCGCCGGGGGTCAGCGAGGCGATCTTCTCGGCCAGCTCGATGGCCTTCGGGTGGGCGTACGACCAGAGGGGGAAGAAGGCCAGCTCGGCGGCCTGCTTGGCGGCCGCCTCGGCCAGCTCGGTGCGGCCGTGGCCGGCGTTGACGACGAAGAGCCCGGCGAGCCCGTCCAGGTAGCGGCGGCCCTGGGCGTCCCAGACGTACGCGCCCTCGCCGCGCACGATCGTCGGTACCTCGCCGGCGGAGTAGCTGGCCATCCGGGTGAAGTGCATCCAGAGGTGGTCGGTGGCGTTGGCCATGTCAGCCCCATCGGTCGTCGGGCCGGTCCAAGGGGTGACGCCGGCCGCTCTGCCCACGGTTATCCCACAGCCGCGCGGGGGAAAGCAAGTGGTATCGGTGGCCAATCGGGCAAGTGACAACGGATTTAGCGAGCAGTTATGCCGCTAGCAACGGAATCCGCATCGAGGTGTCTGCTGGGTTCGGCGTGCCGGTGGGCCCGGGCAGGTTGGTGCTCGCGCCCTTTGGAGCTGAATCGTCTACGACATCACCGCGCTCGGCTCGGCACGGCGCTTGCGCCCGGGACCCGCCGGTCAGGGGTCGGGCGGATGCGAAGGGCCGATTCGTTCGCGACATCAGCTCCACCGTGCCTGCCCGCCCATGACCGCCGCTCGTGGGACGCCGGCGCGGAGCGTCGGGCCGGCCAGCTGGCAGCGGTCAGGCCGTGCCCCAGGTGTAGGTCTGCTTGCGCAGCTTGAGATAGACGAACGCCTCGGTGGACAGGACGCCGGAGACCGCGCGCAGGCGCTGCAGGATCTCCAGCAGGTGTGCGTCGTTGCGGCAGACCACCTCGGCCAGCAGGTCGAACGACCCGGCGGTGATCACCACGTAGTCGACCTCGTCCAACTCGGCCAGCCGGTCGGCGACCGCCTCCAGGTCACCGTCGGTACGCAGGCCGATCATCGCCTGCCGGGGAAAGCCCAGCTGGAGCGGGTCGGTCACCGCGACGATCTGCATCACCCCGGCGTCGAGCAGCCGCTGCACCCGCTGGCGTACCGCCGCCTCGGAGAGGCCGACCGCCTTGCCGATGGTGGCGTACGCCCGGCGGCCGTCCTCCTGGAGCTGCTCGATGATCTGTTTGGCCACGTCGTCGAGCAGGGCGTGACTGGCGCCCTCACGGACAGCGAGGCGTCGCCCGCCGTTGCCGTTCTCCTGCTGCCGGTTGTTCATCGTCCGCTCCCCATGTCCGATTCTCGAGGATGAGCGTAGTGTCCCGCGCGCAGTCTGGCGTATTTCGTGGTCAAGAGCTATTCCCGCAACGGAATCCCTTGTAAGCAAGGTCACCTCATGTCAGGATCAGTCGTCCATCGCCTCTGACCTCCCGCCGGCGCGTCACCCCCGTCCCGCCGCCGACGATGACCCCCCATAGGAGTCGTCACATGCGTAGTCCCCTCCGGCCCCTCACGCGGCGTGGTCTGCTCACCGGCACCCTCGGCTCGGCCGCCATGCTCGCCACCGCCGGCGCGCTCGCCGGCTGCGGTACCAAGGGCGCCCAGCAGACCGAGGCCGGCTGCAAGAGCGAAGACCTCTCCGGCACAGAGAAGAACCTGGCCTTCTCCAACTGGCCGCAGTACATGGACACCGACGAGAAGAACGCGTCCAAGCGTCCGACTCTCGACGCGTTCATCGTCAAGTCCGGCATCCAGGTGGCCTACACCGAGGACGTCAACGACAACAACGAGTTCTTCGGCAAGGTGCAGAACCAGCTCGCCGCCTGCCAGGGCACCGGGCGGGACATCATGGTCCTCACCGACTGGATGGCCGCCCGGATGATCCGGCTCGGCTGGATCCAGAAGCTGGACAAGGCGAAGGTGCCCAACGTCGAGGCCAACCTGCTGCCGTCGCTGCGCAACCGCTCCTTCGACTCGGAGAACCAGCTGGCCATCCCGTGGCAGTCCGGCCTGGCCGGCCTCGCCTACAACGGCAAGGTGACCAAGGAGATCCGGACGGTCGACGAGCTGCTCACCCGCCCGGACCTCAAGGGCAAGGTGACCGCGCTGAGCGAGATGCGCGACACCATGGGTCTGCTGCTGCAGTCCAACGGGCACGACCCGGCCAACTTCACCGCGGCCCAGTTCGACGACGCCCTCAACAAGCTCAAGAAGGCCGTCGACTCCAAGCAGATCCGCAAGTTCACCGGCAACGACTACGCCCCGGACCTGGCCAAGGGGGACATCGCCGCGTGCATCGGCTGGTCCGGCGACGTGATCCAGCTCGGCTTCGAGGACGAGAAGGTCAAGTTCGTGGTGCCCGAGTCGGGCGTCATGCTCTGGTCGGACAACATGCTGGTGCCGAACAAGGCCACCCACAAGGGCAACGCCGAAGAGCTGATCAATTACTACTACGACCCGAAGGCCGCCGCCACGCTCGCCGCGTACGTCAACTACATCTGCCCGGTGAAGGGCGCGCAGGCCGAGATGGAGAAGATCGACCCGGAGCTGGCCAAGAACCCGCTGATCTTCCCGGACGAGGCGATGCTGTCGAAGTCCAGGGTCTTCATGGCCCTGACCGAGGAGCAGGAGAAGTCGTACGAGGCCAAGTTCCAGCAGGTCATCGGGGCCTGACGGCGATGGGCGGGAAGACTGTGGGCCACGATTCACCGGCCGGCGACCTGCGCCTGGCCAACCTGACCAAGCGGTTCGGCATCTTCACCGCGGTCGACGACCTGAGCCTGACCATTCCGCAGGGCTCGTTCTTCGCCCTGCTCGGCGCGTCCGGCTGCGGCAAGACGACCACGCTGCGGATGATCGCCGGTCTGGAGGAGCCGACCAGCGGGCAGGTGCTGCTCGGTGACCGGGACATCGCTCGGCTGCGACCGTACAAGCGGCCGGTGAACACGGTGTTCCAGAGCTACGCGCTCTTCCCGCACCTGGACATCTTCGAGAACGTCGCCTTCGGGCTGCGCCGCCGCGGCATCCGCAAGGTGGACGACCAGGTCCGCCGGATGCTGTCGCTGGTGCAGCTCGACGGCTACGAACGACGTCGCCCGGCCCAGCTCTCCGGCGGGCAGCAGCAACGGGTCGCGCTGGCCCGCGCCCTGATCAACCACCCGCAGGTGCTGCTGCTGGACGAGCCGCTGGGCGCGCTCGACCTCAAGCTGCGCCGGCAGATGCAGATCGAGCTCAAGCGGATCCAGATCGAGGTCGGCATCACCTTCGTGCACGTCACCCACGACCAGGAGGAGGCCATGACCATGGCCGACACCGTCGCGGTGATGAACGCGGGGCGGATCGAGCAGCTCGGCGCGCCGGCCGACCTGTACGAGTTCCCGGCCACCCCGTTCGTGGCGAGCTTCCTCGGCCAGTCCAACCTGATCGCCGGCGATGCCGCCGGCGCCAGCGGGGGAGACATCGGGGTCTCGGCGCACGGCGCCCGCTTCTCGGTGCCCGCCGGCCGGGCCCGGGCCGAGCGCGGTCCGGTCTTCCTCGGGGTACGCCCGGAGAAGCTGCACCTGGTCGACTCCGCCGAGCAGGTCCCGGCCGGGCACCAGCACGTCCCCGGGGTGGTCACCGACGCCTCCTACGTCGGGGTCAGCACCCAGTACCTGATCCGCACCGCGTGGGGCAGCGAGCTGTCCGTCTTCGCGGCGAACAGCGGCGCGGGGCGCCCGGCTGCCGGTCGGCGGCCCGGTGGTGGCGTACTGGGACCCGCGGCACGCCTTCCTGCTGCCCCGCGAGCCGGGCGAGAGCGACCGCACCTCGCCGCTGCTGGATGAGCCGGTGGGAGCGCCGTCATGAGCGCCCGGACCACCCCGATCCGCCGGGCGGAGCGGGGCCCGTCATGACCGCCCTGGCGCACGTACGGCCGGGCGGGCAGCCGGCCGGT
>JAEVHO010000110.1 GCA_016802835.1 Micromonospora sp. ATA32
GCGAGGAGCGCCGGTGATCGGCGCCAGGCGTCCACGTGCGGCGCGACAGATCCCGTGCCTGCGGGGTGATCCGCCCTCGGGCAGCACGCGGTCGCCTCGGTGATGATCAGGCGGGCGCGCCGACGGCCCGGGCGCCGAGGTGGACCCGGTGCAGTCGGTCGGCAGGCCGTCCGGGCCGGCGCTGTACTGGCGACATCGGGCATGGCGACCCGGTTGGGCAGGGTCACCCGCGCAGGGCCAACGGCGTGAACAGGGCGCTCATCTGGTGCTCCTCAACGTGGTCAGGCCGGTACCGGGGTCAGCTCATCCTGCCGGCCGGGCCGGTCGGCGCGCTCGGCGTCCTCCGGCTCGGTCAGCTCGCGCCGACCGCCGCGTCGTACGCGGCCCGGTCCAGGGTGCCCTCCCGGGCGGCGACGATGGTCGGCACCAGCGCCTGACCGGCCACGTTGGTGGCGGTCCGGATCATGTCCAGGATCGGGTCGATGGCCAGCAGCAGACCGGCGCCGGCCAGCGGCAGGCCCAGCGTGCTGAGGGTCAGGGTGAGCATCACGATGGCGCCGGTCAGGCCGGCGGTGGCGGCCGAGCCGACCACCGAGACGAACGCGATCAGCAGGTAGTCGGTGACTCCGAGGTCGATCCCGAACACCTGGGCGACGAAGATCGCCGCGAGCGCCGGGTAGATCGCCGCGCAGCCGTCCATCTTCGTGGTGGCGCCGAACGGCACCGCGAACGAGGCGTACTCGCGGGGGACGCCGAGCCGCTCGACGGAGCGTTGGGTCATCGGCATGGTGCCCACCGAGGAGCGGGAGACGAAGGCCAGCTCGATCGCCGGCCAGGCGCCGGCGAAGAAGCGCACCGGGTTGAGCCGGCCGGCGGCGACCAGCAGCAGCGGGTAGACCACCAGGAGCACGATCGCGCAGCCGATGTAGACGGCGCTGGTGAACTTCGCGAGCGGGGCCAGCAGGTCCCAGCCGTACGAGGCGACGGCGTGGCCGATCAGACCGAGGGTGCCGATCGGGGCGAGCCGGATCACCCACCAGAGCGCTTTCTGCACGATGCTCAGCACCGAGCGGTTGAACTCGACGAACGGCTCGGCGGCCTGGCCGACGAGCAGCGCGGCGGCGCCGACCACCAGGGCGAGGAAGACGATCTGGAGCACGTTGCCCTCGACGAACGCGCCGACCGGGTTGGTCGGCACGATGCCGGTGAGGAAGTCCGTCCACGAGCCGGTCTTCTTCGGCGCGGCGGCGCCGGCGACGTCCAGGGTGACGCCCTTGCCGGGGTTGGTGAGCAGGCCGAGGCCGATGCCGATGCTCACCGAGATCAGCGCGGTGATGCCGAACCACATCAGGGTCTTCAGAGCCAGCCGGGCAGCGTTGGCCACGCCGCGCAGGCTGACCACGCTGACCACGATGGCGGTGAAGACCAGCGGCGGCACGGCGAGCTTGAGCAGCTGGATGAAGAGGCCGCCGACGGTGTCGAGGGTGCTGGCGAGCCAGCTCAGGTCGTTGGCGCGGGCCAGGAAGCCGAGCGCCACGCCGAGGGCGAGGCCGACCAGGATCTGAACGGAAAAGGGGATCTTGCGCAGGGCGGAAGCCATGGGATGTCCAAGGGTCTGATCGGACGGGGCAGCGTCAGGAGCGGGGCTGCGCCGGACAGACGCCGCTGGCCTGCAGTCGGAGATCGACATACAGGCGGACGGTGAGGTCCCAGAGATTGGTCATCGCCGACCGACGGTACTCCCAGCCGGCGCACAGCTGGAAGGAGCGTTCGGCGTGAGGCTCCTTACAGGCGGCGTTCACCGCTTACAGGCGGCGTTCACCGCCCGGTGACCCGTTCGTCATGATCGGCCGCCTCAGCGGCGTCGGCTGAGACCCAGCGCCGTGGCCGTGGTCAGACCCCAGCCGGCCGCGACCGCCAGCAGCACCCGTTCCAGCAGGCCGACCACCGCGCCCCGGCCGACCGCCAGCATGGCCAGCGCGATCAGGCCGGACAGCGGCAGCGCCACCGTCGCGCCCAACCCCGCCAGCCGGCGCACCGACCGGCTCGCGCCCGGGGTGAAGGCGAGCGCCAGCATCGCGAAGACCACCGCGGCCGTCGCCGCGACGCTCGCCCCGCCGTGCACCAGATCCGCCACGGTGGGCGTTTCGAACGGCGGGAGCGGGCAGCCGGCGCTGCAGGTCACCGCGCCGGAGAGCAGGGTGAAGACGCTGCCGGTGACGAGCAGTGCCGCCGCGATCCGCGCCGCCGGGGGCAGCGCCGCGGCGAGCAGCAGCAGGGAGCCGGCCAGGGCGAACATCCCGATCCGGTACGTCGGCGCGTACCCGCTGTCGGCGATGCCGGCCTCGCTGACGTACCCGGTCAGGCCCGGACCGGGACCGGCGACCACGGCGACCGTCACCGCGACCGTGCCGGCCAGCGCGCAGCCGGCGGCGGCCGACGCGGCGGCCGCCCGGCGTGGGTCAGCCACGCCCGTGCGGGGTGGTCCAGCCGGAGAGGTCCGGGCCGAGCGGCACGATGCCGGTCGGATTGATCTCCCGGTGCGTGCCGTAGTAGTGCCGCTTGATGTGGTCGAAGTCGACCGTCTCGCCGAAGCCCGGGGTCTGGAACAGGTCCCGGGCATACGCCCAGAGCACCGGCATCTCGGTCAGTTTCTGCCGGTTGCACTTGAAGTGCCCGTGGTACGCGACGTCGAAGCGGACCAGCGTGGTGAACAGCCGCACGTCGGCCTCGGTGATCGCGTCGCCCATCAGGTAGCGGCGCCCGGCCAGCCGCTCCGACAGCGCGTCCAGCCGCGCGAAGAGCGCCCGGTACGCCTCGTCGTACGCCTCCTGGGAGGTGGCGAAGCCGCACCGGTAGACGCCGTTGTTGACGTCCCGGTGGATCTCCGCCATCAGCTCGTTCATCTCCGGCCGCAGCTCGACCGGGTAGAGGTCCGGCGCGTCCGGGGCGTGCAGGCGCCGCCACTCGGTGGAGAAGTCGAGGGTGAGCTGCGGGTAGTCGTTGGTGACCACCCGTCCGGTGAGCGTGTCCACCAGCGCCGGCACGGTCACCCGGCCGCTGTAGTCGGGGTCGGTCGCCAGGTGCGCCTCGGAGAGGAAGCCGATGCCGAGCACCGGGTCGAAGCCGTCCGGGTCGAGGGCGAAGGCCCAGCCCCGCTCGTCCCGGATCGGATCGACCGTGCCGAGGGAGATGGCGTCCTCCAGGCCGAGCAGGCTGCGGACGATCCGGGCCCGGTGCGCCCACGGGCAGGCCCGGCACCAGATCAGCCGGTAACGGCCGGCCTCCAGCGGCCAGCGGTCCTGCGCGTCCGGCCCGCCACCCGGTGGGGACGTCGAGTGCGGGGTGACCCGACCGGTGAACCGGTTGGGCTGGCGGACGAACTCCCCGCTGCCGGAGGTCTCTGCGCTGAACTGGGCCCGGGCCATGCCGTCAACCTATCCGGTCGGGGCGCGGATATCCTGGCGCCGGACGTCCCCGCGACCCGGGCGACGTCGCCACCCGAGCCCCTTCCCACCCCCCGAAGGACAGCGCCGATGACCGTGGCATATCTCGTGGCCGGAGTTCGCACCCCGATCGGCCGGTACGCCGGCGCACTCGCCGGGGTACGCCCCGACGATCTCGCCGCGCATGTGATCCGTGAGCTGGTCGCCCGGCACCCGTCGGTGGACTGGGCCCGGGTCGACGACGTGGTGCTCGGCTGCGCCAACCAGGCCGGCGAGGACAACCGCAACGTGGCCCGGATGGCGGCGCTGCTCGGCGGCCTGCCCGAGGAGGTGCCAGGCAGCACGGTCAACCGGCTCTGCGGCTCGGGCCTGGACGCCCTGGCCACCGCCGCCCGGTCCATCGTGGCCGGCGAGGCGGAGCTGGTCGTCGCCGGTGGCGTGGAGAGCATGAGCCGGGCACCCTTCGTCATGCCGAAGGCGCGACGCCGTTCTCCCGGTCCGCCGAGGTGTACGACACCACCCTCGGCTGGCGGCTGGTCAACCGCTGATGGAGCGGGGCTGGGGGATCGACTCGATGCCGGAGACGGCGGAGAACGTCGCCGCCGAGTACGGGGTCGACCGGGCCGCGCAGGACGAGTTCGCCCTCCGGTCCCAGCAGCGGGCCGCCAAGGCGCAGGCCGACGGCCGGTTCACCGAGGAGATCGTGCCGGTGACCGTGCCGGCCGGGCGGCGCGAGACGAAGCTGGTCGAGGTCGACGAGCACCCCCGGGAGACCACGCTGGAGAAGCTCGCCGCGCTGCCCACCCCGTTCCGCGCGGGCGGCACGGTGACCGCCGGCAACTCCTCCGGCGTCAACGACGGCGCGGTGGCCCTGCTGGTGGCCTCCGAGGCCGCGGTCGCCCGGTACGGCCTCACCCCGCTGGCCCGGATCACCGGCGCCGCCGCGGCCGGCGTACCGCCGCGGATCATGGGGATCGGGCCGGTGCCGGCCACCCGCCGGCTGCTCGACCGCCTCGGGGTGAGCCTCGGCGAGGTCGACGTGGTGGAGCTGAACGAGGCGTTCGCCGCGCAGGGCGTCGCGGTGCTGCGCGAGCTGGGCCTGCCCGAGGACGCCGAGCATGTCAACCCCAACGGCGGCGCGATCGCGCTCGGCCACCCGCTCGGCGCCAGCGGCGCCCGGCTGGCGCTGACCGCCGCGCTGGAGCTGCGCGCCGGGGCGGCCGGCGGGCCCTGGCCACCATGTGCGTCGGCGTCGGGCAGGGCATCTCGCTGATGCTGGAGTCCGCGGCCTGACATCCGTGCCGCCGGAGCGCGGGCGGTCCACCGGTCCACGCACGAATGTGGATCTCCCGCGCCCCGGCGTACGCGCATAGAGTGGTCTGCACCACACGATCCGCGGGTCGGCCGGTGTCGCCTTTGCGCGCCCGCGCGCGCCGGACACCGATGCCGTCCCGCGCCGCGGCGACGAACTGGGGCGAAGCGATGCAGATGCCGGACGGACCTCCCGCCGAGATAGACCTGAGCCGGCCGAGCGCAGCCCGGGTCTACGACTACTTCCTCGGCGGGGCGCACAACTTCGAGATCGACCGGCAGCTGGCCGAGCAGATCGCCGGCATGACCCCGAACCTGGCGGCCACCATGCGCTCCGGGCGGGAGTTCCTGCGCCGGGCCGTCCGGGTGCTGCTCGACGCCGGCATCGACCAGTTCCTCGACATCGGCTCGGGCATCCCCACCGTCGGCAACGTGCACGAGGTGGCGCAGGCCGCCAACCCGCAGGCGCGGATCGTGTACGTCGACATCGACCCGGTGGCGGTGGCGCACAGCCGGGAGCTGCTGGCCGGCAACGACCGGGCCACCGCGATCCGCGCCGACCTGCGGGAGCCGAAGCTGATCCTGGACGAGGCCCGGGCCAGCGGCCTGATCGACTTCAGCCGCCCGGTGGGCATCCTGCTCGCCGGGGTGGTGCACTTCGTCCCCGATGTGGACCGCCCGGCCGACATCCTCACCGCTCTGCGGGCCGCCGCGCGCCCGGCAGCTTCCTGGTCGTCTCCCACTCCACCTTCGAGGACCAGCCGCAGGAGATGCTCGACGCGCAGCGGCTGTCGGCGCGCACCGCCACCGAGATCACGCTGCGGTCCCGGGCCGAGATCACCGGCTTCTTCGGCGACTGGACGATCCTGGAGCCGGGCGTGGTGCACATGCCGCTGTGGCGGCCCGACTCGCCGTCCGACGTGGACGAGCACCCGGAGCGGTTCGGCGCGTTCGGCGGCGTCGCCCGGTACGACCGCGCCGCCGGCTGAGCCCGAGATGGCCGCCGTCCCGGATCCCGGCGGGGACGACCTCGACCGCCCCGGCGCCCAGCGGTACGCCGCCGAATGGGCCCAGGCGGTGCGTCGGCTCGGTTTCGTGCCGCTGAGCGCGGACGAGACCCAGCGGCTGCTGTTCGTCCACACCGTACGGCTGGGCCAGGCCGTGCTGGCCAAGGAGTTCGCCGCCACCCCGGCGGAGGACGTGGGCCGGGCGCTGGTGGAGGCGCACCTCACCGAGCCCCGGATCCTGGACTGGTCGGTGCACGCCCTCGGTGACCGGTTCCTGGCGCAGGTGCTGCCGGGCCGGGCCCACCGCGCCGACGCCGCCGACCGGGTGGCGGCGCTGCAGGGGGCGCTCGCCGCCGGGTTCGCCCGCGCCCTGCGCAACCTGACCTTCAGCCAGCAGGAACGCATCGCGCGCTCGGCCTGGCAGGCCCGCGACGCGGTGGAGCGGGCGCTGCGCGACAGCGAGGCCCGCTTCCGCGCGGTCTTCACCGGCGCCGCGATCGGCATCGGCATCGCCGGCATCGACGGGCAGATCATCGAGGTCAACCAGTCCTTCGCCGACATGCTCGGCTACCCCATCGACGAGCTGCGCCAGCTCAACGTGGCGTCGCTGTTCCACGCCGACGACGCCGCCGGCATGTGGGAGCTGTACCAGGAGCTGATCGAGGGCAAGCACGACCACGCCCGGGTGGAGAAGCGCTACCACCGCAAGGACGGCACCGTCGTCTGGACCGACCTGGCGGTCTCGCTGATCCGGCACGACGACGGACGCCCCCGGTTCACCGTGGCGATGATCGAGGACATCACCGAGCGGTACGAACTCCAGCAGCGCCTGCGTTTCCAGGCCCTGCACGACCCCCTGACCGGCCTGCCCAACCGGACGCTGTTCTTCGAGACCCTGGGCCGGTGCTTCGAACGGGCCGGTCCGGAGCAGCGGATCGCCGTCTGCTTCCTGGACCTGGACGGCTTCAAGGCGGTCAACGACAGCCTCGGCCACGACCTCGGCGACCGGCTGCTGATCACCATCGCCCGCCGGCTGGCCGACTGCGTGGCCGGGCAGGGCCACCTGGTCGCCCGGATGGGCGGCGACGAGTTCGTCATCCTGGTCGACGGCGGCGCCGGGCTGGACGACGCCGTCGGCGTCGCCGAGCTGGCCCTGGCCGCCGTCTCCGCCCCGGTGCTGGTCGCGACCAGCAGCTCGCGGTCTCCGCCAGCGTCGGCGTGGTGGAGTGCCCGGCCGCCGAGACCAGCGCCTCCGAGCTGATGAAGGCCGCCGACACCACGCTGTACTGGGCGAAGGCGGAGGGCCGGGGCCGCTGGGCGGTGTACGACCCGGAGCGCAGCGCCGCCGACATCGCCCGGTCAGCGCTCGCCGCCGGGCTGCCGGCCGCCCTGGACCGCGACGAGTTCGTGGTCCACTACCAGCCGATCGTGTCGCTGCTGGACGGGGCGATGCTGGCGGTGGAGGCCCTGGTCCGCTGGCGGCACCCGGAGCTGGGCCTGGTCGGGCCGGACCGGTTCATCGGGCTGGCCGAGGAGACCGGCCTGATCGTCCGCCTCGGCGAGTGGGTGCTGGGGCAGGCGTGCCGGGACGCCCGGGCCTGGCACCGCGAGTTCCCCGCGCAGCCGCTGGTGGTCAGCGTCAACCTGGCCGCCCGGCAGGCCGACGACCCGGCCATCGTCGACACCGTGGCGGGCGCGCTGAGCCGGACGGGCCTGCCGGCGGAGCTGTTGCAGCTGGAGCTGACCGAGAGCGCGGTGATGGGCACCGCCGGGGAGCCGCTGCGCTCGCTGCGTCGCTCGCCGCCTGGCGTCCGCTCGCCATCGACGACTTCGGCACCGGGTACTCCAACCTGGCGTACCTGCGGCGGCTGCCGATCCACTGCCTGAAGCTGGCCGGCCCGTTCGTCGAGGGGATCCGGGCCGACGACCCGGACGCCCCCGCCGACCACCGGGACGAGCGCATCGTGGACGCCCTGGTCCGGCTCGCGCACGCGCTGGAGCTGTCGGTGACCGCCGAGGCCGTGGAGACCGGCATCCAGGCCGAACGGCTGCGGGCGCTGCGGTGCGACACCGGGCAGGGGCGCTGGTTCGGCCCGCCGATGCCGGCGGATGAGATCACCGCCCGGCTGCGCCGCGGGGAGGCGGCGTGGGCCTGACGGACTCGCAGGCGGCGGTGTCGGTGGTGGCCGCGCTGGCCATCCTGGCCGGGCTGGCCGGTGTGGTGGTGCCCGGGCTGCCGGCGCTGCCGCTGTGCTGGGGCGGCGTGCTGGTCTGGGCCGCTGTTCGGCGGCGCGGGGCCGGGCCGCTGGGCCGTGCTCGCCGCGGCCACCGTGGTCGCCGCCGGTGGCACCGTCGTCAAGTACGCCTGGCCGGGGCGGAACCTGAAGCGGACCGGGGTGCCCACCTCCTCGCTGCTCGCCGGCGGCCTGCTCGGGCTGGTGGGGTTCTTCGTGATCCCGGTGGTGGGGCTGGTGCTCGGCTTCGTCGGCGGGGTGTGGGGCGCCGAGCGGTTGCGGCTGGGCAGCAACCAGCTCGCCTGGCCGGCGACCGTGCAGGCGCTCAAGGCGGCCGGCCTGTCGATGCTGGTGGAGTTCCTCGCCGGGCTGGCCGTCGCCGCGCTCTGGGTGGCCGGGCTGCTGTTCGCCTGAGCCGTCCCGCCGGCGCGCCGACTGGTGCCGTAGCCGGGCCGGCTACCGCGGGAACTCAGTTGCCTGGTCCCCATACCTGCGGCAGCCTTCGCGAGGTGATCGAGACCCGTGTGCTCATCGAGGGCGATTGGAAGATCTGGAGGGAACTGCGGCTCGCCGCGCTGGTAGAAGCGGCGTACGCCTTCGGCTCCCAACTGGCGGACTGGCAGGGCGACGGCGACCGTGAGGAACGCTGGCGCGGGCGGCTGGCCATCCCCGGCTCGTACAACGTGGTGGCGATGCTCGACGGGCAGCCCGTCGGGATGGCCAGCGGGGTGCCGACCGATCTGGACGGTGTCGTCGAGCTGATCTCGATGTACGTAACGCCGGTAGGACGGGGCCGGGGCGTGGGCGACCACCTCGTGCGGGCGGTCGAGCAGTGGGCCCGGCAGGTGGGCGCGGGGACGCTGCGGCTGGCCGTGGTGGAGGGCAACAAGAATGCCCGGGCCCTCTACCAGCGCAACGGCTTCCGTGACACGGGTGAGGCCGGCGACCTCATGCCCGACGGCCTGCGTCGGGAGCACATCATGGCCAAGAGCCTCATTCCTTAGCGGTCCGGCCGTCGATCGAGGGTGCGCCGCCACCGGACACCTGGTGGTGGCGCACCTCTCGCCTTGCTCAGCAGGCTGCTCAGGTACTTCTCCAGGGGCTCGGCGAAGCCAGCTGACGCGCCGGCGCTCTGACTGCGGAGGTGAGCCGGAACCTTGCCCGTGGGCGCTATCTCTCGTCGGTTTGCTCCCACGCGTCCGCGACCAGGGCCGGGAGGACCTGTGCCGCGTTGCCGCGCAGATTGATGGCGGAGACCTGGTCGAGTGGGGTCGGCTGCGGGTTGACCTGGATCACGGTGGCGCCTGAACGTGCCGCGATCCGGGGGATCTCGGCAGCCGGGTAAACGACGGCGGAGGTGCCGACGGTCAGCAGTAGGTCGCAGGCGGCGGCTTCGACCGCCGCGGTCAACGCCGCCTCGGGCAGTGCCTCACCGAACCACACCACTCCAGGGCGGATGAGCGCTGAGCAGGACGCGCATCGCGGCGGCGGGATGCGGCGGCCTTCGTGCGGCTGCGCGGCCTCGCCGTCCGGCGTGTCCTGGAAGGTTGCCGGGTGGGCGGCCGCAGCGATGCAGCGCGGCGCGAAGAGGCTGCCGTGCAGGTGGATCGCCGCCCGGGGTTGGGCTCGGCTCGGGACACCCGCGTGCGCCGCCACTCGTACCAGCCCCAGACCAGGTCTGGATCGGCGTGGAACGCCTCCGCAGTGGCGAGCCGCTGGGCGTCGGAGCGCGCCCACAGGCCGGTGAGATCGTCACGGAAGGTGGGCACGCCGCTCTCGGCCGAGATCCCGGCGCCGGTGAAGATGACGATACGGCGGGCATCGCCGAGGAGTTGGGCGGCTCGACGCGGCAGAACGCCTTCCATACGGGAGATCCTGCCAGCACACGACTTCCGGCGCGCAACCGCATTGCGGCAAATGAGGATGCCGGTCCCGTCCAGCCGGGCGCTGATCCTGCATGCGACACCTCGCACGAACGGCTCAGGCTTATAAGGAAGACTGGGAGGCATGGCTGATCTGGGCGACCCGAAGGCTGCGCTGCACCACTACCTCCAGGCGACTCGCAATGACCTGATCTGGAAGCTCGACGGGCTGAGCGAACGCGAGGCCAGGCTGCCTCGCACCGCGACCGGCAACAACCTGCTGGGAGTCCTGAAGCACTGCCTCAATGTCGAAGCCGGCTACTTCGGGCCTACCTTCGGGCGCGAGTTCCCGACGCCTGAGGACCTGGTCCCCATGCAGGCGTTTGAGGAGGACCCGCAGGCAGACTGGTACGCGCGGGACGGCGAGACGAAGGATGGGCTGATCGACCTGTATCGCCGTGTGGGGGTGTTCGCGGACGAGACGATCGAACAGCTTCCCCTCGACGCGCCGGGGCAGGTGCCGTGGTGGCGGCCAGGCGGACAGGACGTGACGCTGCACAGGATCATCATCCACGTGACCTGTGACCTCGCCCGTCACGCCGGTCATGCCGACCTCATGCGCGAGCAGCACGACGGAGCGATCGGTTGGCAGCGGGAGAACACCAACATCCCCCACGACTATGACTGGCCGGCGTACGTCACCAAGCTGACGAAGCTCGCTGACCGGTTCGGATAGCCGCGCCCGGTCCCGTTGATACAGGCAATGAGGTCAGCACCCGCTCATCGGCACGATCGCGTCGGCGCGACCGCACCCACGCACCGTAACGCGCGGTCCGCGGCAGATCCGGACCTTCGATCTTGGCCCCGGGAAGCTGACAGGCGTCGACGAACCAGACAACACCAGGCATGCCTCGCCTGCCGCATCCATGCCTGTCGACACGTTGGACCGAGTCCACAGCAAGCCTCGGGTCATGACGGCCGTCCGCCGAACTGCCAGTCGTGCACCTCGATGTCGGCGTACCGGTCCGGGGTCAGCACGGCGCGTGCCGTGTCCGGATCCGCGCCCGGACAAGCACCGCCGTACCCAGCCAGGTGGTGCCGTCGTCGGACAGCAGCGGCCCGTACGCGATCAGCTCGTCCCGGTCGGGCGGCACCGCGAGGTCGGCGGCCTGCCCCGCGCCGAGGCCGAGCACCAGGTACCGGTTACCACCGGTCCGGCCTCCGGGGAAATCCCACATGGTGCGGCCCAGCGTGTTGCGCCAGCGGCGCAGCAGCACGTCCCGGTACACGCCGGCCTGATAGTTGGGCTCGTCGAAAGCGAACGTGCGCGCGGCGGCGGGATCGGGCAGGTCGACGATGTGCACGCTGCCGGTGGGCGTGTCGCCGTCGCTAGCAAGGGTCGGGCCGCGAGCGATCATTTCTCTCGAGTACCGGTCCATGTAGGACCAATGCTCTTCCAGTAGCTCGTCGCGCAGCGCCAGCGAGCTGGGCCGGTCACGGTGGTAGCAGAAGAACTCCATGGCCCAAAGTCTGACCTCCATGCCAGACACCGATGCGGACGGGGACCACCCGGCCCTGTCACGGTCCCGGCAAGGGTCGCAATATGTGTGATTGATCCAGGGGTGAGGCGGTCGACGCTCACGATCGGCGGCATGAGCGGTGAGGACGTGCGCGAGGAGCGGGCTGGCGCATACCGTGCAGCGGCGGATCGGGTTGCGGTGCTCGCACGGAGGCTGGCCCACGTTGTTGATCTGCCGACAATTGAGCAGCTCGCGGACGTGCTGACAGGTGCCGGGTGGGACGCGCTGAGACGATCGACCCGCGTCGCAGGTTCACCGCGGGTCGGCGCTACAGCGGGAGTCGACGCCGGTGGGCCACCGCGACCGTGAACGTCGAGCTTGCGGACTTCGGTTGCTCGCGGCCTCGACCGGGACGACTTCGGCGACGACGTTGCCGCCCGCGATCAGCTGTACCACGATGCCGAGGCGGTCGTGCAGATTGTCGTCGACCGGCTCGGTCCCGAACCGGCCGATCCGCTCGTAGTCGATGCGCGCGCCGACTACGGCTTTCGGTGCTGCTGCGGGCCGGGCACTGGGTGGCGACCGTGGCAGCGGTGCAAGCGGACACGGACCTCCCGCTGAACGTGGAGGCCAGCCTCACCTACGGCGTCGACCTGCCCGGCCGTGGGACCGACCGCAGTGGCTGCTGCGGCGCTGGTAGCGTGTGTTTGCATTCCAGCCAGCCCGCCGCGGCGGAGTGTTTAGGAGCAACGCGTGGTCGTGATCCTCCCCGAGGTTTCCCGCACCCTCAACGAGTACCTGCTCGTGCCGAACCTCACCACCGAGGACTGCGCCCCGGACAACGTCGACCTGTCCACCCCCATCGTGCGGCACCCGGTCGCCAGGTCCTCGCCGCTGCGCATCGCCGTACCGCTCGTCAGCGCGATCATGCAAGCGGTCTCCTCGCCCCGCCTCGCCATCGCGCTCGCGCAAACCGGCGGGCTGAGCTTCATCCATCAGAACCAGACCGTCGAGGCGCAGGCCGGGTCCGTCAGCGCGGTCAAACGCCACAAGGCGGGCTTCCGGCACTCCGACATCAACACGAAGCCATCCGCGACGCTCGGCGAGGTCATCCGCCTGCTCAAGGCCGCCGAACGGGACGTCGCGGTCGTCACCGACGACGGCACCTCGAGTGGCCTGTTCATCGGCCTGATCTCCACCGCCGACTTCCATCCCCATCGTCACGACCTCAACGACACGGTCGAGTCCCGGATGCGCCCGGCCAACGGTCTGGTCACCGCGCCACCGACGGTCTCGCTGTCCGACGCGAACACCCTCATCTGGGACCACCGCCTCGACCTGCTGCCGATCGTCACCGCCGACGGTCACCTCGCCTCGATTGTGCTGCGCCGCGACTACGAGCTGCACAAACAGTTCCGCAACGAGTCCATTGACGACGATAAGCGGTTCCGGGTCGGCGCCGGGATCAACACCCGCGACTACCGCGACCGGATCCCCGCCCTCGTCGAGGCCGGCGCGGACGTGCTGTGCATCGACTCCTCCGACGGCCACTCGGTCTGGCAGCAGAAGACGTTGCAGTACGCCGTTGGTGAGTTCAACGGCGCTGTCCCGGTCGGCGCAGGGAACGTCGTCGACGGCCGCGGATTCCGGTACCTCGCCGATGCCGGTGCTGCGTTCGTCAAGGTCGGTATCGGCGGCGGGTCGATCTGCATCACCCGCGACCAGAAAGGCATCGGCCGCGGGCAGGCTTCCGCACTCATTGACGTGGTTGCCGAACGCGACCGCTACGCAGACGAGACCGGCATCTACGTGCCGATCTGCTGCGACGGCGGTCTCCTCGCCGACTACCACATGGCGATCGCCCTCGCCCTCGGCGCCGACTTCATCATGCTCGGGCGCTACTTCGCCCGATTCGACGAAAGCCCCTCCAACCTCGTCAATCTCGACGGGCAGATGTTCAAGGAATACTGGGGTGAAGGCTCCCAACGGGCCCGGAACGTCGCCCGCTACGACCAGGGCGAGACCGAGCTGCCGTTCGAGGAAGGCGTCGACGGCTACGTGCCGTATGCCGGCAGCCTCTACCCCAACATTGCCCGTACGGTCGCGAAACTGCGCGCCACCATGGTCAGCTGCGGCGCCATCACGCTGCCGGACTTTCACCGCGACGCGATGCTTGTTCAGGTGTCGCAGCAGAGCTACGAACAGAATGGCGCCGAAGTCCGGTTGCGCAGCGGCTCAGGCGGCAGCGGACAGTAGACGGCCGCTTCGTCATCCGCACGGGCAGCCCGGGCACTGCATCCGCGTTCCCAGGCACGGCACCGCGCTTCATCCCCGCCTCGGCAACGCATTACGAGTTGGTGCACGATTAGGGCCTGACTATGCTCGTTCGGGTTGTTTGACGGTGTTGTATTTATCGCTCGGCGCAGCGGTCGGACACCAGGCCCGCGA
>JAEVHO010000111.1 GCA_016802835.1 Micromonospora sp. ATA32
GGGCAGGTCGGCGTTGGCGGCGGCAAGTGGCCGACCCGCCACGTCGGCCGCCTCGGCGGCCCGGCGGGCCAGCGCGGCCGCCTCGACCAGCTCCGGACCGTCGACCGCATCCCCGAGCACGGCCCGCAGGGCACGATCCATCCCGGACAGTCGGGCGTCCAGCACCTTTGCCGGGTCGGCCACCGACCAGATCGACGGCACGTACCGCTCGACCATCCGGGGGCTGAAGCTGTAGTAGGTGGCGGCGACCAGATTCGGCCCGGCCGCGCCCAACGGGGCGGAGCGCCACGCGAAGTAACTGGGCCACCGCTCGTCGGTCGGCAGCCCGAGGGCCGTCGCCTCCTCGGTCAACTCCGGCGCGTAGTAGAGCAGGGCGTGCACCGGCTCGAGCAGCTCCCACATCTGCCGGACCATGTTCAGTTCCATCCCGACCTCCCGATCGCCACCTTCTTGACAGTGTCAAGTTTGACCCGGGACAATGGAACTTGTCAATGACAAGATTCCGCGAGCGGCCCGGGCAAGCGGTCTGAGTGGCGAGGATCCGGGTATGCAGCGCGGCGTGGAGCGCCCGCCGATCGCCGACTACGGCTTCCTGTCCGACTGCCGCTCGGCGGCGCTGGTCAGCCGGGACGGCTCGGTGGACTGGTGGTGCCCGGCGCGGTTCGACAGCCCGTCTGTCTTCGGCCGGATCCTTGACTCCGACGCCGGCCACTGGGTCCTGCGCCCGAGCGGTGAGCGGGATGGCCGGCGCATCGAGCGGGCGTACGTCGGCGACACGCTGGTGCTGCGCACCGTGCACCAGACCGACGGCGGTAGCGTCGCGGTCACCGAGGCGCTCGCCGCCGAGCCGGGTGCCCGCGGCCATGACCTGGGCTCCGCGTCACCGGCCGTGCTGTTGCGCCAGGTCGAAGGGCTGAGCGGCCGGGTGCGCATGTCGACCGACTTCGTGCCCCGCCCCGAATACGGCCTGCTCACGCCGTACCTGCACAGCCAGCCGGACCGGGTCGTCGCAGCAGCCGGACCGGTCAGCCTGGCCCTGCGGGCAGGAGTACCGCTGACCTGCGAGCGCGGGCGTGCCCACGCGGACTTCGACGTCTCTGCCGGCCAGGTGGTCGGGTTCGACCTGGCGTACGCCCCGTCGTTCGGTGGCCCGCCGGCAGCCGAGTTGGATCCGGTCGCGGCGATCGCCGAAACCGTCGAAGCGTGGCAGGTTTTGCAGGACAGCCACCGCTACGACGGCCGCTATCCCGATCTCGTCCGCCGCAGCTCTGTGATCCTGCAGGGCCTGAAGTATCAGGCCAGCGGTGCGATCGTGGCCGCCGCGACCACCTCGCTGCCTGAGGAGCTCGGCGCCGACCGCAACTACGACTACCGGTTCGCCTGGCTGCGCGACTTCTCGTTCACCCTGGAGGCGCTCTGGGCCGCCGCCTGCTCCGATGAGACGTCCCGCCTCTTCGGCTGGGCGGTTCGCTCGGCTGGCCGACTCGGAACGGAGCCCGCGCCGATCATGTACGGCGTCGGGGGCGAACGGGACCTGTCCGAACACGTCCTCGATCACCTGGGCGGTTACGCCGGCAGCCGGCCGGTACGCGCCGGAAACGAGGCCTGGCGGCAGCGACAATTCGATGTGCCCGGCGAGGTGCTCGAGGCCGCCCACCGGCTCCGCGACCGGTTGGGGCCGTTCGACGAGGAGCTGCGGCAGATGCTGGTGGACCTCGCTGACCAGACGGTGGACATCTGGCACCTGCCCGACGCCGGCATGTGGGAGGCCCGCGGCGAGGAGCGGCACTACACGTCGTCGAAGGTGGGGTGCTGGGTGGCACTGGACCGGGCGGTGCGGCTCGCGCCGCGGCTCGGGGAGGGGGCGGACCCTCGGCGGTGGACCGCGGCCCGTGACGAGATCCACCGGACAGTGCTGGAGCAGGGCTGGAACGAGCGGGTTGGGGCCTTCACGGGCGTCTTCGGGTCGGACGAGTTGGACGCCTCGGTGCTGTTGATGCCGCTGGTGAACTTCCTGCCCGCCACCGACGGGCGGATGCGGGCGACGATCGAGGCCATCGAGCGGGAACTCACCACCGACGGCGTCGTGCGGCGCTCGGCGAGCGACTCCGCCGGCTTCGTGTGGTGCTCCTTCTGGCTGGTGGGATGCCTGGTGCTCGCCGGCGACAACCAACGGGCGACGGAGCTCTTCGAGAGCACCTGCACCAAAGCCAACGACCTGGGCATCTTCGCCGAGCAGATCGACCTGGTGACGGGTGAACACCTGGGTAACACGCCCCAGGCGCTGTCGCACATAGGCCTGGTCATCGCAGCCTCCCGGCTCACCAACCCGACCGCCGAGTTTTAAAGTCCACCATGGTGATGACCGGCGCGAGTCGCGGTATCGGTCGCGTCCCCGTGAAGAAGATCCTCCGCGAGTCGCCGGACGTGCATCTGCTCGTCGTCGCCGTTCGCGACCAGCCGCAACGTCGCCGGCCGATATCTCGCCGACGCGGTGCTCGGCAGGACCAAGGCGCCGACCGGGTCCTACGTTGACCGACGCCGCGTCGTCCGGTCGTCGGAGGAGTCGTACGACGCGCAGCGCGAAGGCGAACTCTGGGACGCGGTCGAACGCTTCAGCGCCGCGCACACCGCTTGATCGGTGGCCACCCCGATTATCCCGGCCGCGCCCCTCAGGTGCCGGCCGGGAAATCGCGAGGCGCCGGACAGCTCAGCCTGCTCGACCGCACGTTCCGGCGGACCCCTCTGACCTTGGCTCGGCAACACGCCATCAGCGGGCATGAGAGTGCGTTGCTCTGAGGGCGTTAGGCGGTGCCCGGACGCGGGTCAGTAGAGCTCGCACTCAATTCAGCATCACCGCGCTCATCGCGGCATGACAGCATGTTTGATCTTGGCCGTGTCGGATGATCGGGGAAGATGGCTGGGTGCTCATCGTGCGCGCGACGAAGAAGCTGCTGGACCGCATCGGCCCGCCGAGCTTGCGCGACGGCGAACAGTCCACCACGCGGTTGGGTCAGTGGTACGGCACCAGGCTGGCGTGGCGACCGGATGTCGTACTCCTTGTCAACGAGCTGACGCTGCTGCCCGTGCTGATCCGGCTGGCGCCAACGGCGACCGTGCTGCCCAGGGGCGCCCACCAGATCGCCACGGTGCTGGCCGCGCACGGCGCACCGGGCACGATGATCGCCGAGGAGTTCCAGCACATGCGCACGCAGCGGGTCGGTACCACCGCCAACCGCAGCGTCGTCGGAATCATGAACGAGTTCACCCGCCTCGCCGACGTCTACCGTGACCATGAGCCCAGCGTTGACCTGAACGACTTGGCGGCACGGCTGGCGACCACGCCATGCAGCCCGCTGTACCGCACCCATATCACCCCCGAGCGGGCATTCGCCGCGTTCCTGCATTCCGCCCCGACATGACCGCAGACGTCGCTGCGGCATGCGAGGGGAACAGGCTCCCCCCAGTGAGCGGTGTCCGGACTGCGAGTTGGCGTGCTCAAATCGGTCCGTCTGGCGGGTTGTCCCTGTGACGTTTTTTCGCCGCTTCGCGCTGCGGTCGAGTTCAACGGTGAAGCCCATCGTCACTGGCGGTTCGGGCGTGGCGTTGCGCTCGACGACCCGGTCGACCAGTGGCTGCCGGAACTGGCGAAACCAACCGTCGTCCGCACACCTGCCAGTGCGGTCGATGACGTGGTCCCGGCGGCCCGGCCGACCACCGTATTCGACCTGCTCAGCTCCCGTGCGGGGTACGGCTTCTCGTCCGACTTCACACTGCCGGCGGTCCAGCGGTTGTTCCCTGTGCAGAAGGACGGCCGGGAGCAGACCTTCCCGGCACCGGATGTGTGGATGGCTGAGCTTCCCGGGTTCCGCTGCTGTACCAGCCGGGCGAGGTGTGGTTGTACGACACCTGCTCCGCCCTGCAGGGCGTGCTGATCGCCAGGGTCTCCGGCCAATCGCTGCCCGAATTCATGGCTGAGCGGGTGCTCGGGCCGCTGGGTATGGTGGACACCGGGTTCGAGGTGCCGGCCGACAAGCTCGAGCGGTTCACCAGCTACTACCGAACCGGCTCCACGGGCAGTTTGGAGCTGGCCGACGGGCCGGACGGGCAGTGGAGCAGCCTGCCGGCGTTCCCCTTGGGCTCCGGCGGGCTGGTCGGAACCGCCGACGATTGGCTTGCGTTCGGCCGAATGCTGCTGGCCGAAGGCACCGCCGACGGCCGTCGACTGCTGTCGGTCGATTCGGTGCGCCTAATGACCAGCGACCACACCACCGACGCTCAGCGCGAGATCGGCAAGCTGTTCCTGGAGGGCCAGGGCTGGGGCTTCGGAGGCTCGGTCGACATCGCGACCATCTATCCGTGGAACGCGCCGGGGCGCTACGGCTGGGTCGGCGGCACCGGAACATCGCCGCATATCACTCCTTCCACAGGCATGGTCGCCATCCTGCTCACCCAAGTGGCGGCGGACAGCCCGACGCCGCCCGAGTGGATGCGGGACTTCTGGCGGTACGCGGCCAACGCCTGCTAAGTACGAAAGCCGCGTCCTCGGCTACGGTTGCGCCGTGAGGATCGTGGTGGCCGAGGACCTGACGCTGCTGCGGGACGGTCTCATCCGCATGCTGCAGGCACACGGGTTCGAGATCGTCGCGGCCGTCGACAACGGGCCGGACCTGCTGCGTGAGCTGCTCGCGCGGCGGCCGGACGTCGCCGTCGTCGACATCCGGCTGCCGCCGACCCACACCGACGAGGGGCTGCGGGCAGCGCTGGCGGCGCGGGCCGAGGTGCCGGGGCTTCCTGTGCTGGTGCTGTCGCAATACGTGGAACGGCTGTACGCACGGGAGCTGCTCGCCGAGGCCGGGGCGGCATCGGCTACCTGCTCAAGGACCGGGTCTCCGACATCGGCGAGTTCGTCGACGCGGTGCGCCGGGTCGCCGACGGCGGCACCGCGCTGGACCCCACGGTCGTTGCGAAGCTGCTGGACAGCCGCGAACGGACCCTGCCGCTGGACCGGCTCACCGCACGCGAGCGCGAGGTGCTCGCCCACATGGCGCAGGGCCGGTCCAACGCCGCGATCGGCAGCGCGCTGTTCATAACGGAGAAGGCGGTCGCGAAGCACACCAACAACATCTTCGCCAAGCTCGGCCTGCAGTCGTCCGACGACGACAACCGGCGGGTGCTCGCCGTCCTGACGTACCTCGGCGGATAGGGGTACCAGTACCCCCATGGAACGGGTTCCAGCTTCCTCGTGGCCGTGTCCGCGGTCGACGAGCCTGGCGTCATGACAAACGCGCTGTCCACCACACCACCTGACACAGCCCCGGCCGGACCCGTGCGCCGCGCCGAGCGAGCACTGGCACCCGACCTGGCTCGCGGCGCCATGCTGCTGTTCATCGCGCTGGCCAACGCGGCGAACTTCGCCTTCGCCGGCCAGCCCGGCCTCGACGGCACGCCGCACGGCCTGCAGCGCGCCGTGAACTTCCTGATGGCCACGCTCGTCGACAGCCGCGCCTACCCGGTCTTCGCCGTCATGTTCGGCTACGGCCTGGTCCAGCTGGCCGGCCGGCACCGCGCTGCGGGCGCCGACGAGCGTCGGATCCTGCTGCGCCGCAACACCGCGCTCATCGGCTTCGGCCTGGCCCACGCGACGCTGCTGTACTTCGGCGACTTCCTCGGCGCCTACGGGATCGTGGGCATCCTCGCGACGCTGCTCCTGCTGCGCCGCGGCGAGCGGTTCCACCGGGTGGTCCTGTGGCTGTGGGCCGTCCAGTCGGTCTACGCCGTCGTCCTGGCCGGGCTGGCGGTCGCCGGCGCCCGCGGCGGGCACGCCGTCCTCACCAACTCCCCCCAACCCGTCGCTGGCCGCGTCTTCGTACGGGCGCTCCATGCTCGACCGGCTCACCGAGTGGCCGGTGCACACCGCCACCGTGATCCCGTTCATCGTCATCGTGTGGCTGGGCATCTGGGCCGCCCGCCGCCGCATCCTGGAGGAGCCGGCCGCGCACCGGACCCTCCTGCGCGGCACCGCCGGCGTCTGCCTCGGCACGTCCGTCCTCGGTGCCCTGCCCTACGCGCTCGTGGCCGCCGGCGTCCTGCACCTCGACGCCGGTACCGTCGAGGCCATGGCCCGCGTCCACGCTGTCACGGGCGAGTACGGCGGGCCCGGCTACGTCGCCCTGTTCGGCCTGCTCGCGTTGCGGCTGCGCACGGCGGCGCGCGGACGGGCGCTGCTCAGCCCGGTCGCCGCGCTCGGCCAGCGCTCGCTGAGCGGCTACCTGTTGCAGTCGGTGGCCTGGCTCGTGCTGTTCTCCCCGTGGGCACTGCACCTGGGCGGGACGTACGCCGCCGTCGTCGCCGCAGTGGCGGTCTGGGCGGCGTCGCTGGGGGCCGCGCAGGCGATGAGCGCGGTGGGGTACCGCGGACCGGCCGAGACTCTGCTGCGGCGGATCACCTACCGTACGGCCGGGCGGCCGACCACATGACGACCGGCCGAGGGCGATGGCCGGTCACCGCCCGCACCGGTGTGGCCGCGGCGCTGTGCGTCGCGGCCACCCTGGCCTGGGCCGGCACCGGCGGCGGCGAGTTCTGGCCCCGCTGGGTGTACTTCGGGGTCTGCACTGCGCTGGCCGCCGAACTCCTGCTGCGCCGGGCGCTGCGCGTCCCGCCCGGCCGGCGCCGCTGGCTCGCCGTCGACGGTGCGGTGTGCGCCCTGCTGGTGCTGGTCGACCTCACCGTCTGGGTGCTGAGCGGCGGCGGGTACTTCTGGCCGATCTGGACGATCCTCGCGCTGTCCGCCGTCTTCGGACTCCACGCGTGGGTCGTCAGCCGACCGCCCGGCGCACGGGAGCGCGAGCTCGCCGCCCGGGTCACCACGCTCACCCGCTCCCGCCGCGGCGCGGTGGACAGGCAGGCCGCCGAGTTCAAGCGCGTCGAACGCGACCTGCACGACGGCGCCCAGGCCCGCATGGTGTCCCTCGCGCTCACCCTCGGCCTGGCCGGCGAGCTCCTGCACCGCGACCCGGACGGCGCGGCGCAACTGCTCGCCGAGGCCCGTTCGACCGCCGTCGCCGCGCTCGACGACCTACGCGCCGTCATGCACAGCATCCACCCCGCCGTCCTCGCCGACCGCGGCCTCGGCGACGCCGTCCGCGCGCTCGCCCTCGACCTCGCCGTACCGGTGACCGTGACCGGTGACCCGCCACCGGCCCTGCCCGCCGCGTTCGAGACAGCCGTGTACTTCGCGGTCGCCGAGTGCCTGACGAACGTCGTCAAGCACAGCGGCGCCACCACCGCGAAGGTCGCCTTCACCGACCGCGCGGGCGGCCTGCGGATCACCGTCATCGATAACGGCACCGGCGGAGCGGACCCGGCCCGCGGGACCGGCCTGCGCGGCATCATCGACCGCCTCGACGCCGTCGATGCCGGCCTGCACGTCTCCAGCCCGCCCGGCGGCCCGACCCGCGTCACGATCACCGTGCCACTCGCCGACGGCTAGGGTGGCAGGACGAACCCGGTCGCCTTCGCCCTGGTCGACGTCCTGGCCGGCGAGCCGCTGACCGGCAACCCGCTCGCGGTGGTACCGGACGCGGACGCCCTCAGCGAGGACGTACTGCGCCGGATCGCCGGCGAGTTCAACCAGGCCGAGACCACAGATTCTGGGTCGTGACCGGCGTGGGCGCGCTGGCGGCGATGGCGTTCGCGTCCGCGCAGTGGGGTGAGATCGGCCAACTGCGCTGGGCGGACCTGCTGCTGTTCGGCGCTGTCGTGTCCGCAGCCATCGGATACGCCGAAGGCGGGCTGCTCGCGCGCGAGCTTGGCGCCTGGCAGACCATTTCGTGGGCACTCGTGCTCTGCTCGCCCCTGATGATGTTGCTGACTGTCCTCGCCGCGATTCAGCAGCCACCGTCGGGCACGTCGGCCCAATGGGCGGCTTTCGGGTACCTCGGCGTCGTCAGCATGTTCCTCGGTTTCTTCGCCTGGTATCACGGTCTTGCCATCGGCCCCATGGCTCAGGTCAGTCAGGTGCAACTCGTCCAGCCCGTGTTGAGCATCTGCTGGGCTGCACTGCTGCTGGCAGAACAGCTGACCTGGACCACCGTCATCGGTGGCCTGATCGTCATCCTGTGCGCAGCATCGCGGTTCGCACGCGGCTCGGCACGTCATGAACGCGGCTGTTGAGGATGTTCATCGGGCTGTTGCTACTGGACCTTCCAATGGCTGGAACTGCCGGCGTACCTGGTACTCGCCGGGCTGTTGGCCGGCTTCACCTTCTGGCCGATCCCGCGCGGACTCAACTAGTCGCCGGGCACTCTCTGGGCGACATGATGGCCAGTGACCTCAGGCCACTGGCCATCACGTCGGGCAACCGGTCAGATGTCGTTGTGCCAGCCGCGGTTGATCTCGCCGGCCGATCGCGGCTGGCCCTTGGAGGTGACCCGCCACAACCGCCCAGGTTCGGCGTGGTCGCGCAGCGAGATGGCGGCGCCCACCTCGACCCGCCGATCGTCGCGTACCCAGGCCACCAGGTGGCGGTTGTCGCTGACCAGCTCGAGCTGCACCATCATCCGCTCGCCTGTCGTCCCGACCATGACAGCCACCCTTCCCGCCGCTCCTCGAATGGACGCCGACCCGAACCGGGCCGGCTGCCGAAAATGATGGGCGAAGATCGATCCCACGGCAATCGGTTTGGGCGCCGGCCAAGCCGAACCCGACGAGCCCTTGGCGATCGGGGGTGAGCTGCGCCACGATGGGCGCGAGGAGGTCGCCGATGGCTGACCCGTGGCTCGCCCTGGAATTCGGCGCCGACCCGGCCGAGCGGATCGCGCAGGTCGGCGCGCCCACGAGGCGTTCCTCACCGACGGCACCGACCCGGGTCGGGTGCGGGACGTGGTGGCCAACTCGTGGCGCCGGTCCGCCGACGCGCTGCTCGACCCGGAGGCCACCGCGCCGATCGACCTCACCGACGACGCGCTGGAGAGCTATCGCGCCGCGCACCCCCTGGCCCGGGTGCTGCCGCTCTTCCGCGACCTGCTCGGCGGCATCGCCCAGGACGGCGCGCACCTGATGGCGGTCTGCGACGCATACGGGCGACTGCTCTGGGTGGAGGGTCATCCCGGGGTGCTCCGGCACGCCGAGCAGATGAACTTCATGCCCGGCGCCCGCTGGGACGAGGCGCACGTCGGCACCAACGCTCCGGGCACCGCCCTCGCCGTCGACCACAGCGTGCAGATCTTCGCCACCGAACACTTCGTCCGACCGGTGCAGCGCTGGACCTGCGCGGCCGCGCCGATCCACGACCCGGGCACCGGGCGGCTGCTCGGCGCGGTCGACATCACCGGCGGCGACCACCTGGCCAACCCGCAGAGCCTCGCGCTGGTCCGGGCCACCGCGCGGACCGCCGAGGCATACCTGGCCGGTGCCCAGCCGGTCGACCCGGACGTGATCACCGTCAACGCGCTCGGCCGGGACGAGGCGGAGCTGCGCGTCGGCGGGCGCCGGATCCGGCTCGGTCGACGGCACAGCGAGCTGCTGGTGCTGCTGCTCGACCATCCCGAGGGCCGCACCGGCGAGCAACTGGGGCTGGACCTCTACGGCGACGACCGGCTGCACCCGGTAACCCTGCGCGCCGAACTGTCCCGGCTGCGTCGGGCGCTCGGCCCCGAGGTGCTCGACTCCCGCCCGTACCGGCTGCGCGGCACCGTGCACGGCGACTTCCGTACCGTCACCGACCTGCTCGACGCCGGTGATCCGGCGGGCGCGCTCGGGGCGTACCCCGGGGCGTTGCTGCCCGGCTCCGACGCACCGGGAGTGACGCGACTGCGCCGGCTGATCGACGGCCAGCTCCGCGCGGCCGTGCTGACCCGCGCGACCCGGCGCTGCTCGCGGCCTGGACCGCGACTCCCTCCGGCGCCGACGACCTGACCGCGTGGCAGGCCCTGGCGCGGGCGTTGCCGCCGGGCGCGCCGCGCCGGCCGCTCGCGCTCGCGCGGGTCCGCCAGCTCTCCACGGAGTACGACCTCCAGCGCGCAACGTTGCTGCAACGTCGGGGAAACTAACGTCGCCGCCGTCACCCCAACGGACGACGGAGGTTCCCATGACGCGCTACGAAGCGCCCGACACCTACCAGTCGCGCTACGACCACTTCATCGGCGGCGAGTACGTCAAGCCGCACCACGGCCAGTACTTCGAGAACCCCACCCCGGTGACCGGCGAGACCTTCACCGAGGTCGCCCGGGGCACGGCGGAGGACGTCGAGCGGGCACTGGACGCCGCGCACGGCGCCGCCGACGCCTGGGGGCGCACCTCGGTGGCCGACCGGGCGCTGATCCTCAACCGGATCGCCGACCGGATGCAGGAGAACCTCGAATCCCTCGCCATCGCCGAGACCTGGGAGAACGGCAAGCCGGTACGCGAGACCCTCGCGGCCGACATCCCGCTGGCGATCGACCACTTCCGGTACTTCGCCGGGGCGATCCGGGCACAGGAGGGCTCGCTCGGCGAGATCGACGACGACACCGTGGCGTACCACTTCCACGAGCCGCTCGGCGTGGTCGGGCAGATCATCCCGTGGAACTTCCCGATCCTGATGGCCACCTGGAAGCTGGCCCCCGCCCTCGCGGCCGGCAACGCGGTGGTGCTCAAGCCGGCCGAGCAGACCCCGGCGTCCATCCACTACTGGCTCTCGCTCGTCGCCGACCTGCTGCCGCCGGGCGTGCTCAACATCGTCAACGGCTTCGGCGTCGAGGCCGGCAAGCCGCTGGCGTCCTCGCCCCGGGTGGCGAAGGTGGCGTTCACCGGCGAGACCACCACCGGGCGGCTGATCATGCAGTACGCCAGCGAGAACATCAAACCGGTCACGCTGGAGCTCGGCGGCAAGAGCCCGAACATCTTCTTCGACGACGTCAGCGCCGCCTCCGACGACTTCCTGGACAAGGCCCTCGAGGGCTTCACGATGTTCGCCCTCAACCAGGGCGAGGTCTGCACCTGCCCGTCCCGGGCGCTCATCCAGCAGGGGCACTACTCGGACTTCCTGGCCGCGGCGGTTTCCCGGACGGAGGCGATCAAGCAGGGGCACCCGCTGGACACCGACACCATGATCGGCGCGCAGGCCTCGAACGACCAGCTGGAGAAGATTCTGTCCTACCTGGACATCGGCCGGCAGGAGGGCGCTCGCGTGCTGACCGGTGGCGAGCGGGCCGATCTGGGCGGGGAACTCTCCGGCGGGTACTACGTCCAGCCGACCATCTTCGAGGGCGACAACTCGATGCGGGTCTTCCAGGAGGAGATCTTCGGACCGGTGGTCTCGGTAACCTCCTTCGCGGACCTGTCCGACGCCGTGAAGATCGCCAACGACACGTTGTACGGCCTGGGCGCGGGCGTCTGGAGCCGGGACATGAACACCGCCTACCGGGCCGGGCGGTCGATCCAGGCCGGCCGGGTCTGGACGAACTGCTACCACGCGTACCCGGCGCATGCCGCGTTCGGCGGGTACAAGCAGTCCGGCATCGGCCGGGAGAACCACAAGATGATGCTGGAGCACTACCAGCAGACCAAGAACCTGCTGGTCAGCTACTCCACCCAGAAGCTCGGCTTCTTCTGATGGGTGACCCTGTGACCGTGACCCCCGCGGCGGCCGACCTGATCCGGTCGCTGCGGGGGCGGCACGGACCGCTGATGTTCCACCAGTCCGGCGGCTGCTGCGACGGCAGCGCCCCGATGTGCTTTCCCGCCGGTGAGTTTCGCACCGGCAGCTCCGACGTCCGGCTCGCGTCGCTCGAGGTCGAAGGCGTCCCCGAACCGGTCGAGTTCTGGATGTCGACGAGCCAGTGGGAGCTGTGGAAGCACACCACGTTGACGGTCGACGTGGTCCCCGGCCGGGGCAGCGGCTTCTCCCTGGAGGCCCCCGACGGACTCCGCTTCCTCACCCGCTCCCACCTGGCCTAACCCCGCTCGCCCCGTCGATCATGGAGTTGTGGTGGGTAAGTCGCCCCGGGGGCCTCCCGGCGCTCGGGAGGCGCCCAGTCAGGCGATCTGGCGCAGGTCGTTGCCGTAGTCGAAGATGATGCGCAGCCGCGCCCCGAGGGCGTTGGCGTAGCGGCTCAAGGTGGCCACCTCGTTGACGTCGAGGTCACCGTTCTCGATCTGGCTAACCCTGCCCGGCGTGACCCCCATCAGCTCGGCCACCTGGCGTTGGGTGAGCCCCAGTCGCTTGCGCTCCTCCGCCAGGTGGAAGGCGCTCACCCAGGCTTCGGTGCGGACTCGCTCCTTCTCGTACTCGGCCTTGTCGTCGCGAAGCTCCTCGCGAACATCGTCCCAGTCGTGGAACTCCGTCACGACTCCCCTTCGTTTCCTCTCGTGGTCGAGCCAGTCCTCGAGACCACAAGGCTACTATAGCCCTAGCTAAACATGTCCGAAAGAAGTGTTGTCGAGACGGTCGTCGAGCAGCGGTTGCCGCGGGTTCCACGGTGGGCCGCCGGCGGCGTCCCGGCGGCGGCGGGCAATCGCGGAGAGGGCCTCCAGGACGACCCGGTTGCCCAGGTATGCGGTGATGTCGGCGTGGTCGTACGGCGGGGCGACCTCGACCACGTCCACCCCGACCACGGGCAGCTCGTAGCAGCAGCGGCGGACCGCGTCGAGCAGCTGCCGCGAGGTCAGCCCGCCCGGCTCCGGCGTGCCGGTGTCCGGCGCCATCCCCGGGTCGACCACGTCCACGTCCACGGAGAGGAACACCCCCTCGCACTCGTCCGTGGCGATTGAGAAGGCCTCGGTGAGGCAGGAGTCCAGCCCCCGGGCGACCAGCTCGGTCATCTCGTACGAGCGCATCCGCTGGTCGGCCATCCAGGACAGGGTCTCGGGGCCGGGCCAGTAGCCGCGCAGGCCGATCTGGAGGAACCGGTCGCCGCGTACGGGCCCGGACTCGATCAGCCGGCGCATCGGCTGGCCGTGCCCGTGCAGCGAGCCGAACTCGATGTCCCCGGTGTCGGCGTGCGCGTCGAAGTGCACCAGCGACACCCGGCCGAACCCGTGCTGCCCGGCCACCCCGGTGGCGTCGGGCAGCGCGATGGAGTGGTCGCCGCCGAGCACGATCGGGATCGCGCCGGCGCTCGCCACAGTGTGCACGGCGGATTCCAGGGACGACAGCGAGCGCTCGATGTCGCCGGAGAACATCTCGACGTCACCGGCGTCGTACACCCGCAGGTCCCGCAGTGCGTCGACACGCAGCGCAAGCGACGGGCGGGAGCCGTCGTGCGGCAGTTGACGTTCTCTCCGCGCTAAAGGACGGAGATTCCCTCCACGCTGCGTGTGGAACACGCGGCGTCCGGGTGGATTACCGCTTCTCGGCGCGCCGCCGGCACGGGCGCCGGTCTTACGTGCGCTCCACGGTCGTTTGAGTTGTCCCAGCGTCCCTGGGCCAACACGTTCATCGCCGCGTTGACGTCCCGGTCGTGGACCGTGCCACACAGGCAGGTCCAGACCGGACGTTCAGCGGTTTGGGTCCGTCGAGCCGGCCGCATGCCGAGCACGTCTGTGACGTGGGCGCGAACCGTTCGATCTTCCCGAAGGTCCGCCCGTACCGGGCGGCCTTGTACTCCAACATGCCAACGAACTGCGACCAACCCGCGTCGTGTACGGACTTCGCCAGCCTCGTGCGGCCGAGACCGACCACGCAGAGATCCTCGACGTACACCGCTGAGACGAAACTCGGACCTTGGCCACGTGTGCGGCAGCGTCCCGGCGGAGCCGGGACACGATGGGTTTCCGGGCGTGGT
>JAEVHO010000112.1 GCA_016802835.1 Micromonospora sp. ATA32
GTACTGCTATTGAGCGCCAACGGCTCGGCAAACGCAAACGGATCTGCGACCGCTGTCGAGTTCGGCGACAAAAGGCGTCTTTGGCGGTCTATCGCAAGCAGCATCCCGACAAGATTCTTGAGGCTGCCAGAAGGGCTTGGCACAAACGGCGAGCTGTCCTACGGAACGCAGACGCCGAGTCCTTCTCCGCGCGGGAGATCTTCATTCGTGATCGCTGGAAGTGCGGCATCTGCGGCAGGAAGATCAACCCCAAGCTGAAGCATCCCCACCCCCGCAGCTCCAGCTTGGACCACATTGTTCCGATATCGCGCGGCGGCGGCCATGTCCGCACCAACGTTCGAGCCAGCCATCTCGCCTGCAACCTGCTTCGCGGCAATCGCGGCGGCAATGAGCAGTTGATGCTTATCGGGTAGGTGGGGGGTGATCGGATGCCGCTCCCCAACACGCGGGTGATCCACCCCCGGTTCGAACAGCATCACCGGCCGGTGACCGAGTCGGCGATGACCACCACCGGGCGGCTGCTGCGCCCCGACGAAACGGGCACCCGCGACCCGGTGTCGGGGCGGACGACGTTCGCCGAGCCGGCCCTCGTGTGGGAAGGGTCGGCGCGGCTGCGCGCCAACACCGGGACGCCGACAGTGCAGGCCGACCGGATCGTCACCGTCGGCGGCTACCTGCTGGTGCTGCCCGCCGACACCCCTGTGCCGCACGTGCGGGACGTGTGGGAGGTCGGCGACTGCGACGGCGACCCCAGCCTGGCGGGCGCCCGGCTGCGGGTCGTGGACGTGCCCCGCTCCGGCCTGTCGTGGCAGCGCAACATCGGCTGCGACATCGAGGAGCCCACCAACCGTAGGGGGTGACGCCCGATGGCCGACATCCAGGTCGACGGGCTCGCCCAGTGGGAGCCAATCGAAGCGAAGCTGCGCACCGCGTCCGGGCGGATCGGCGCGAAAGGCTCCGCCGTGGTGCGCCGCTCGACGCTCGCCGGGGAGGCCATCGCCAAGCAGCTCGCCGCCGTGGACACCGGCTTCATGAAGTCGGCGGTCACACACGAGTTCCGCGGTGACGGCCGGTTCGGCGCGATGGAAGGCGAGTGGGGCGACGAAGCGTCCTACGCCCCGTACGTGGAGGGCGGCACCTCCCGGATGGCGGCGCAACCGTTCATCGGCCCCTCGCTGGACGCGGTCACCCCCGGCTTCCTCGCGGCCACTGAGGCGATCTCCGACCCGCTCGACTGAGAGGCGGTGGGCCGGTGACCGCACCGTCGATCGAACCCTCGGTTGACCACCCGGCCGCCCTGGTCGCGATGCTGCGCGCCGGCACCGACTTCGACATCCACGAAGGCGACGTCAACGTCCCCGACGAGCAGCTCACCTACCCGCACTACGTGGTGTGGGGCACGCCGGCGCAGCCGCTCGTGGAGCGGATACGCGGCGACGGCGGGGAGGTGTGGACCCGCACCCAGATCACCTGCGTGGCGCTGACCGCCAACGACGTGCTCGGGGCAGCCGACCGGGCCCGCCGCGCCCTGCACCGAAAGCGCCCGGTGATTCCCGGGCGGCGTTGCGGCGACATCGAGCAGGAGCCGGGCATCGCCCCGCCCCCGCTGGTGGACCCGAACGTCAAATCCCCCGACGGGCGGCGCATCTACTTCACGCCCCTGTTCTTCACCTTGCACAGCTCCCCAACCCGCACGACCTGAGAGGAACCCCAACCATGGCTGACGACCGCCTCGGCGGCCGGCGGGCGCCACGAACGGACGACCGCGGGCGAGTCCCGTTCGTCTGGGTGGAGGACACCGACACCGGTCACCGCTACGACGTGCTCGAAACCGCCCTGCGCGACGGCATGAAGCCGGTGGACGACGTCGAGCTCAACTACACCGGCCGGGCGCGGAAGGCAAAGTACCGCGTTGACCTGGCCGGCAACGACGCCACCCGCACCCCCGACCAGTCCGGCACGGACACCCCGGAGTCCGACGGTGACGGCAACGTCACCACCACCACCGCCAGCCCGGCGGCCAAGACGAGGGGTGCCCGGTCATGACGATGCCCATTGCCGTCTCCACGAACGGCACCGTCACCGCCAAGTTCGTGACCGCCATCGCGAACCCGGCCGTCCCGAAACTCACCGAGCTCAACGCGATGTCGGCGATCGACCTGTCCTGCTACCTCACCGGTGACGGCCTGTCGACGGAGACCTCGGAGAACACGACCGAGGACCCGCGGCTGTGCTCCAAGCAGGTGTACGAGGCCCGCGGCGACTTCACCGACACGATGGAACTCACGTACGTGTTCAACCCGAAGTCGCCGGCCGACGACGAGGCGCGGATCGGTCTGCCGCCCGGCACGCAGGGCTTCATCGTGCTCCGCTGGGCGGTCGACAGCGAGGACGCGTTGGCCATCGGGGACCTGGTGGACGTGTACCCGGTGGAGATGGGCGCGCAGAAAAAGAACACCCCGGCCCGCAACGGCGTCCACAAGATCACGCAGAAGCCGTTCGTCATCGGCGCCGTCAAGCGGGACGTCGCCCTCGTCGCCTGACCCCAGGCGCACCCTCTCTTCCCTTTGTCGGGCCGCACCTGCCAGCCGGGTGCGGCCCGCTTCCTACCAGATTGCTGGGGAGCGACCATGGATTTCGATGCAATGCTCGACGAGGCGACCCTCGCCGAAACCACCGTCCCGATCTGCCTCAACGGCAAGCTCCGCGCCCAGTACGCGCGGCTGAAGGCCCGCATCGACGAACGCGCCGCCGCCGCCCATGAGGCGCAGAAGCTGCTGGGTGACGACAGGCTCGCCGACAAGGGCCCCACCCCGGACCCCGAGCAGCCCGAGCTGGACCGGCTGGTCGAGCAGATGCGCAAGTACACCGTCGAGGTCGTGCTGCGGGCGCTGCCCAAGGAAGAGTGGAACGAACTCTTCGCCAAGCACCCCCCGCGCGCCGACAAGCAGACGGGGAAGCGGAACCCGCGGGACATGATCGGCGTCAACTACGACAGCTTCTTCCCCACTCTGGTGCGGGAGACGATCGTGTCACCGGAGATGACCGGCGACCGGTGGCAGAAGTTCTACGCCAAGCTGTCCGACGCCCAGTTCAACAAGCTCGCGAACGCGGCGTGGGACATCAACCAGACCGAGGACGATGTCCCTTTCTCGCTGGGCTGATCGCAGACTCCCCGGACCTCCAGAGGAAACTGCGAACAGCCCGCACACTCCGGATCAGCCTGCGCGAGTTCGACGGGTGGACACCCCGCGAACTCACCGAGGTGACGGCGTGGGATGACCAGGGCCGGCCCAAGGCGTGGACGACCCGCCGGGAATCGGCGTGGAACAGCCGGGAGCGGGCGTGGATGCTCGCCCTCGACTGGCACGAGGGCGGCCTCTGCCGCAAGTGCGGCCACTCGCTGATCGAGACCACCGACCCGGCCAACGACCCGGACAACCCGCGCGCGCCGCGCATGTACGTGGCCGAGCAGCCGGTGGAGTGCCTGCACTGCAAGGTCCTCGCCAAGTCCGAGCAGAAGTGGTCGAAGACCGAACCCGACCAGGCCCCCTACCTGATCCACACCGCGGTGCTGGTGGACCGGCCCGCCCGTAGACGCAGGGGAGGCTCCGGTGGCTGACCGCACCGTGTCCGTGCGCCTGCGGATGCTGGTCAAGGACTACGTGTCCGGGGCCACCGAGGCGGACCAGATGACCCGCCGGCTGCGGGAGTCGCAGGAGCAACTCGGGCAGTCGTCGCGCAAGACTGGCGACGACCTCACCAAGTCGGCCCGCCAAGTTGAGGTTTTCGGCCAGGGCGTGCGCCGTGCCAGCGCGCTGGCGGCCGGCGGGGCGCTGGCGGCCGGCGGGGCGTTGCAGTACATCGCCCCGGCCGCGGTCGCCGCCGGTGCCGCCGCCGGCACTCTGCCCGGCATTTTCGGGGGGGCCGCCGCTGCAGCCGGCACACTGAAGGTCGCGAGCATCGGCGTCGGGGACGCCCTCAGCAAGGTCTACAAGGAAAAGGACCCCTTCGCTCGCCTCTCCCCCTCCGCCATCAAACTGATCAACGAGGCGGGCCGGCTGAAGCCGCAGCTCCTCAGCATCCAGGAGGGGCTGCAGAACACCGCCTACGCCTCGGCGGCGGGCAACCTCGACCGGCTGGCCCGCGACACGCTGCCGACCCTGTCGAAGCAGTCGAACATCCTCGCCCACGACTGGGCGGTAGCGATGACCGCGGTCACCGACACGGCGACCGACCCGCAGGTGCTGTCGGCGTTCGGTGTGGTCACCGCGACCACCGACCGGTTCCTCGACCAGATCAACACCCGGATCCAGCCGATCGGCCGGTCCTTCGCCACCCTCACCAAGTCAGCTGACCCGCTCGTGCGGGTCATCGGTGACCGGCTGGTCGGTGCGATCGACAAGTTCACCTCCGGCATCGAGCGGGCCAAGGCCAGCGGCAACCTCGACGACTTCTTCCGGGGCGGCGCCGAGTCGGCCGGGGCCCTGCTGTCCATCGCCGGGGACGTGCTGTCGATCACCGGCCAGGTGGTGGGTGCGGTCAACCGGCAGAACAGCGCGATCACCGGCACCGCGCAGAGCCTCGACGCGTACCTGGCGTCCGGCCGATCCGCGTCCGACATCGCCGGGATCGTAGACACCCTCACCAGCTCCTACGAGGGCATGGCCGAGGTGCTGGGTCCGCTCGGATCGATCGCCCGGGACGCCCTCGCCGACCCGGCCACCCGCGACGGCCTCGCCACCATGTTCGACATCCTCGCCGCCGGCAGCGCCGCACTGCGGGTCGTGTTCGACCTGTTCCAGGCGCTGCCCGATCCGGTGCAGTCGGTGGTGGTGGCCACCATCGCGCTCGGTGTGGTGGCGCAGAAAACCACCGCCTCCGTCGCCGCGATGGGTGTCGCCGCGCAGGGCGCCGCCACGAAACTGGGCTCCATGGGCCCTGCCGGGCAAAGAGCCGGCAAGGGACTGCAAGGCGTCGTCGCGGGGGCAGGGAAGGCTGTCACCGCGCTGGTGGCGTTGCAGCTCGCCGGTGTGGTGTTTGAGCAGTTCGCGCCGGCCGCCGCCGACGTGGAACTCCTCGGCAACGCTGTCGAGCGTTTCGCGAAGAAGGGTGAAGTGTCGGGTGAACTCGCCCGCGTATTCGGCGAAAACCTGGGCGGCTTGAACAAGGCCGCGGCGGTGGCTTCCAGCGACGGATTCCTCGCCAAGCTGGGTCGCGGTGCTGAAAATCTGATTCCACCAGTGAAGTCGCTGAACGAGATTTTCCAGGGCGGCAGCTTCACCGGCAGTACCGAGCGTTTCCAAGCCCTCGACGCGGCGATCTCCCAGTACGCGAAGACCACCAACGACACCACCGGCACCACCGAGGCGTGGAACCAGGTCCTGTCCGCGTCCGGCCTCAACGCCGACGAGCTCGTGAAGCTGCTCCCCCGCACCACCGAAGAGTTGGGGCGGCTCAACAACGGCGCAGCGACCGGCGCCGGGTCGGTGGCGGCGCTGGAGAACCGGACGAAGCTCCTAGCGGGCGGCCTGGAAGATGCGGTCACCGCTGGCCGGTCGTTGATCGACATTTTCAACGAGCTCAACGGTGGGGCGATCAACTCCGCTGAGGCCGAGATTCAGGCCGAGCAGAAGGTCGACGACCTGACCGAGGCGTTGAAGAAGAACGGGAAGGCCCTCAACAAGCAGGGCACCGACTTCGACACCAACACGCAGAAGGGCCGCGACAACAAGCAGGGCGTCATCGACCTGATGAAGGCCGGCGCGGAGGCCGCGCAGGCCAAGTACGACGAAACCCATAACGTCGAGGCCGCGAGCGCCGTCTACGACACGTACGTCGGGAAGCTGCGGACCACACTCCACAACGCGAAGTTCACCGACGCGCAGATCGCGCTGCTGATCGCCACGTTCGGGCGGATGCCGGAGCTGAAGGAAACCGAGGTGTCGGCGCCCGGCGCGGCGGAGGCAACGCAGCAGGCGAACAGCTTCAACTTCGCTGTCCGCAATGTTCCGCCGTCGAAGAAGGTGCCGTTCTGGGCGACCACCGCCGAGGCCAAGGCCGCGGTGGAAGCGCTCCGACTGAAGATCGCGGAGATCAAGTCAAAGCACGTGTATGTCACGGGCAGCGTGCGGTGGACCAGCAGCGGCGACTTCAAGGTGCCGGGCGGAACCCAGCTGAAGGACCGGTGGGGTGGCGTTCACACGCCGGTGGCGATGGCTGGCGGCGGAGTCATGCAGGCCGGCATCTACCCGGCGTCGAGCCCGCCGCTGATCCAGTTCGCTGAGCCCGAGACGGGCGGTGAAGCGTACATTCCGCGCCGCGGCAACCGGGGCCGGAACCTGGCCATCCTGTCGGAGGCGGCGGCCTGGTCTAACGCCCGGGTGGTGCCGATGGCCGGTGGCGGCGTGGTTGCCGCCGCGTCCGGCCTCGTGTCGGTGGGAGCAGCCTCGTCGTCGACCGGGCAGCGGGGCAACCGGGTGGATTCGTTGGAGGCCTATATCCAGGCCCGTGACGCCATCGAGCGGCTGAACAAGTCGCTCAAGGACAACGGTCGTAGCTTCTCTCTGTCCACGACGAAGGGCCGGGAGAACTACTCGGCGCTCATCTCCTCGGTCAAGGCCGCGCAGGACGCGGCCAAGGCCAAGTACGCGGAGACCGGATCGGTCACGGCGGCGAACGCGGCCTACGACGCGCACATCGCGAAGCTGCGGGCCACCCTCCGGCAGCAGAAGGTGTCCGCGGCCGGCATCGACGCGCTGATGCGGCAGCTCGCCCAGCGGCCCACCTACGACGCCGCGAGGTCGTTGCCGTCGTCGGACAAGAACATCGCCGCGACGGAGGCCCGCATCTCCGCCGAGGGCTCGCTTGCCTCGCTCGGGGACCTGTTCTCCCTGAACAAGCCGGTCTTCGACGTGAAGGACGAGACGGGCCGCGACAACCTGACCAGCCTGTTCCGGTTCCTCAAGGATGCGAAGGACGCGGCGCAGGCGGTGCTGGAGCAGACCGGCAACAAGACAACAGCGGCCGGCGTGTACGACGGCTACGTTGCGCAGCTGCGGAAGATCCTCACCGGGTCCGGCATGGCGAAAGCGGCGATCGACGGGCTGCTCGGCCAGTACGGCAAGATCGTGCTCACCCCGAACGCCCGCGGCGGGGTATACGCCCGCAACGGGCTGCTGTCCCTGTCCGAGGGTGGCCTGCACAACAGCGCCCGCACCCTGTACGGGTTCGCCGAGCCGGGCACCGGTGGCGAGATGTTCCTGCCCCGGCTCGGGTCGCGCCGGCGCGGTGAGGACCTGCTGTCCGTCGGCGCCGGCTGGTACGGCGGCCGGTACGTGCCGTCAGGTCGGGACACGCAGGCGCGACGCAGGTCACCAACAACCTGACCATCAACCCGCAGACCGCGAACCTCGGCCTGGCCGAACTGTCGGCGGCGATGCGGCAGATGGATGCGCGTGCCCGCGTCGGACGCAAGGGCTGACCCGGCGATGGGTGGGGGTGGCTCATGCCTCTGGTGATCGGGGTTTCCACCCCCACCGTTCCGCCACCAACCATCCCGGCGGAGCGCCCTCTGCCGGTACCGGCGCCGCAGTTCGATCCGGGCGAGTATGTGCCCACCTGGATCGACCCGGACGGCGTCGTGTGGGAGCTCAACCCGCCCGGCACCGCCCTCTTCACCCTGAACGCTGTCAGCGGGTACGGCATCACCCCTGCCAACCTGCTGACCCGCCCGGATCCGCGGGGCGGCGTGCAGGTGATGGGGGTGCGCGACCAGGCCCGCAACCTCACGTGGCCGGTGCGGATCCGCGACAGGACCCACATGGAGTTCCTGGGCCGCTGGCGGGCGGTGGCCGAGTCGTTCGCGTTGACGAAGCGGAAGGGGCCTGGCCTGTTCCGGCTCACCCGCCCGGACGGGTCGGCGCGGGAGGTGCTGGCCTACTACCAGTCGGGGTGGGAGGGCGAACCCGGGCAGGGGCAGACGGAGGACACCCCCACCCTGTCGCTGCTGTGCCCGGACGGGGCGTGGCGGGACAGCGTCCCCATCACCCTGACCCGGGCGTACGGCTCATCGGTCGACTACCTCAACCCGTTCCCGTCGCTCAGCTCGGGTGACGTGCTGGGCGCGACGCAGATGACCAACCCGGGCACGGTGGAGGCGTGGCCGTCGTGGGAGTTGACCGGACCGGCAACGCAGCTGGTGGCCACGAACAACACGACCGGGAAGACGTTCACCCTCAACTACTCGCTGCCGGCAGGGCAGAAAATCACCATCACCACCCGACCCGGCCGCGTGCTCGGCCCCAGCGGACAGATGCTCGGCGGCGCGTTGCAGCGCCCCGGCTCGACCCTGTGGCGGCTGGAACCGGGCGTCAACGACCTCACCTTCGCCGTGTCCGGCGGGGCGGCCGGCACCAGCATCGCCTTGACCTTCTACCCCCGCTACAACACGGCCTGACATGGGTGTGCATGGTCCCGCCCCGGTCGCGGCGGAATACACAATCTGGATCACCGACCACAACCTGGCTGTCACCTCCCAGCAGATCGACGACTGGACATCCCTGTCCGTCACGCTGCGCTTCAACGAGGTGTCGTCTGGCGAGTTCGTGGTGCCCGCCTCCCCGGACGTCGTCCAAGCGGTCCGCACCCCGAAATCGCGGGCGGTCATCGAACGCAACGGGCAAATCCTCATCGCCGGACCCATCGAATACGCGGGCGGCCTCGACTGGACCGCCGATAACCACGGCTACGACGGGTACGGCGACCTCACCGTCCGGTTCGCCGACGACCTCGCCCTGATCGCCGGCCGCATCACCTACCCCAACCCTGCGCTCGCCTCAACGGCGCAGGACGTCGCGAAGTGGACGGCCACCGGCACACCCGAGGTGCTGGGCCGCGCGCTCGTCGACGCCAACGCCGGACCGTCCGCCCTTGCGGTGCGGCGGATACCGAAGCTGGTGCTCGGCGTCACCGCCGGCATCACCGGATCGGTCACCTGGTCGTCGCGGTTCCAGGCGGTCACCGATGACCTGCGCGGCATCGTCAACCTCGCCGGCGGCCGGGTCGGCTTCCGCACCCAGCAGGTCGCCGACACCATCGAGTTCCAGATGTTCCAGCCCGTCGACAAGACGGCCGGCATCTGGTTCTCACGGTCGCTGGGCAACGTCCTGTCAATCAAACACGAGCCGGAAGCACCCAAAGCCACAGTGGCGATCGGCGGCGGCAAGAACGCCGGCGCCAGCCGGGTGATCGTGGAGCGCGGGGACCCCGGCGACTGGTGGCGGATGGAAACGTTCGTCGACGGCGCCGGAGCCGACAACCTGACCGAGCTGAACGCCGCCTGCGACGACGAGCTGGCCGGGTCCGCCGAGGTGCAACGCCTCGCCGTAGTCGCCGCCGACATCGACGGGCAACGCTTCGGCGCCGACTACAACCTCGGCGACCTGGTGGCCGTCGAGGCGTACCCGGGGTTGCCGGACGTGCCCGACATCATCGCCGCCGTCGAGATCGAAGCGACACCCGACGACGGGGAAACGATCACCCCCGTGATCGGGGTCAACTCCGCGCAGATGCTCAACCCCGCCGCCGCCGTGCAACGCGACATCCTCCGCAAGCTCGCCCGCCGCGGCGCCACCGTCGAATACCCGCTCTAACTGAAGAGGAGGCGTGTGTGGCCGGCTACGCGTTCCCCACCACCGCCTACAACGCCCGTGCCGTCACCCCACGCGAGTACGAGGATCTGATGCATCCGATGGCCCCGGACGGGCTCATCGGCACACCCGCCCTACCGGCGCTGGTGTACGCGGACTCGTCGCTGCTCGGCGTGAAGGTCCGGGCGAACCGGGCGGCGCTGCTGCGCGGGCTGCGGTGGGAATCCGGCATCACCGAAGTCCCCCTCACCGTCGCCCCGAACAACACCGCGGGCACCACCCGCAAAGACCTGATCGTGCTCCGGCTGTCCCGCAACCCGTGGACGATCGGGCTCGCCGTCGTGCAGGGCGCCGCCGTCACCACACCGGTCACCCCCTCCCCCACCTACGGCGAAGACACCTCCACCGGCGTGTGGGAGTTGCCGCTGGCCGAGGTGACCGTCCCGTACAACGACACGCTCACCGACGCCGGGCAGTGCGTGCCGCTGGCCTGGTATGTGGGCGCGGACGGGCAGATCCTGTGCACCGCCACCCCCGCCACCACTCCCCCGCACCTGGCGGGCCGCCGCAAGTACGAGACGGACACGGGCAGGGAGTTCGTGTCGAACGGCACCGACTGGCGGGTCGTCATGGACGACGCCACCGGCGTCATCACCGCGGCCGGCGGCATCAGCCACAGCAACGCCGTGCTGTCTCGCCGCAACGGCCAAGTGACATTCGCGCTGACCGTGTGGCGACCCAATGGGCCGCTCAACGCGAACACCGAGTATTCGCTCGGAAACGTGCCCGACGGGTTCCGGCCGCTGGTCAAGCAGCCCTCCACCGGTGTCTGCCCGTCCGCCCAATCGGTCCTCACTTACTCGGTCGGCGTCGACGGGGCGATCGTCGTGAACCCGGGAGCGACCGCCATACCCACCGGCCGGGCCTGCGTCCTGGCTGCGATGTCCTGGCCGCGGGCCTAACCCCCAAAAGGAGCAAGCGTGGCACGCTACTGGGTCGGTGGGGGAACCGCCGATTACACCATCATCGTCGGCGCGACGGTCACCGTCGGCGCCGTCACCGGCCAGCAGTCCGTCGTCGTCGGCGGGCAGCAGGTCACCCTGTGGACCGCCGAGACCAGCGGCGAGCAGATCACCGACCTGCTCAATGACCAGGGCTTCGCCACCACCACCGTCACCTCCGCCGACGGCACCGGCAGCCGCGCCCTCGGGCAGATCCCACCCGTGCAGCTCCCAGACGATGTCACCGACGTGTGGGCGTCGGCCGCCGGTGGACCCCGGACCCGGATGACGCCGGTGTTGGGGCCCCGGGTGGTGGAGATCGGCCAGCAGGCCGCCGCCACGCAGGCCGCCCTCACCGCGCACACCGCCGCCGTCAACCCGCACCAGATGGGCTTGGCAAACGCGGTCGACTTCACCGCGGGCACGCCCGAGTCCCGCATCGTCGGCAATTTGGTGGGGGTGGTTCCCGGCGGGACGTTCGGCCTGCTCAGCCCCTCGCAGGCCGCCGGTGGGGTGCTGCTCAACCCGCCGGCCGTCGCCGGCAGCTACGTCGGCAACGTCGCGTCGCCGCCCGACCCAACGCAGGGGTCCAGCGGCAACCCGTGGCTCAAGAATCAGCAGCCCTACTCGGCCACGGACAACAACCCGGACCTGTACCAGTTCGGCGCTACCACGGTCGGCGGCGCGTTCGTCAAGACGAACTGGGGCAACGGCAACGCGGAGCTGCGCGGGGCTCCGTCGCTGGCCAACCGCATCGGCGCACGGTTCTTCGAGTTCCTGGAATCCCTCGGCGGCCCGTCCACCGGCCGGTTCTTCGAGCTGAGCACAAACCCGACGAACCCGGCTAACCGGGAGCCCCTGCTGGCGGGGTACGGCACCGGCCACGCCACTCAGCCCGGGTGGATCGTCGCCACCCGGGTCCTCGCCGGCCTGCTCGGCGTGCGCGCGGGCGGCAACTACAACTCGCTGACCGCCGTCAACTTCCGGGGGCAGCGCGCCACCACCGGCGCCCCCACCACGGGCACGTGGGTGACCGGCGACGTCGTCCTCGACTCCGCCGGCGCCGTCTACCTGTGCACCGCCGGCGGCACCCCCGGCACGTGGAGCACCAGCGGTGCAGGTGCGGCAGCCCCCACCGCGTACACCGCGGTGACCCTGGGCGCCAGCATGGGTCACGGGACGAAGCAGGCCGCGTCCCGGCTGGACCGGGGCGCCGACAACGGCAGGCTGCGCGGCACCCTCACCGCGGCGGCGGCGATCAGCTCCGGGGCGGTCATCGCCACCATCGCCGCCACCGCCCACCGGCCCCTCGCCACCGTCACGACGATCGCCCGCTACTCCGGCGGCGGCGCGCAGTTCCAGATCGCCACCAACGGCGACGTCACCCTCGGCAGCGCGCTCACCTCCGGGCAGTCCGTGTGGCTGGACTCCATCACCTGGGACATGGCCGCCTGACGCGGCCCGAGCACGGGGAGCACACATGACCACGGCACCCACCAACCTGCTGGCCGTGCGCCGGCTGCTGCTCGACAACCTCGGCTCGCACGGCCTGGCGTCGGCGGAGGTCGGCGTCGTCGGCGACACCGCCCACCAGCAGCAGGGCGACTCGTACCACCTGGGCCGGCCGGAGCAGCGGTCGACGGGCTACTCGGTGAGCGAGTCTGCGCGGGACCGCGCCGGCCTGACGCTCGACGCGGCCGCGCTGGACGTCGGCCTGTTCTCGGTGACCGTTGGTGGCCGGACGCACAACCTGCCCAGCTTCTCCACCTGGCTGGTCGCCGAGTGCATGGCCAACGCGCCGGACACCCGGGACATCCGGGAGGTCATCTACTCGCCGGACGGCCGGACCGTGAAGCGCTGGGACCGCCTGGGCAAGCGCAGCACCGGCGACAGCTCCCACCTGTTCCACACCCACATCAGCTTCTTCCGGGACGCGATCAAGGCGGGCCGCGATCAAACGCCGCTCTTCCATCGCTACCTGACCACCATCGGACACCAGGAGGACCCCATGGACCTGACCCCCCAAAACCTGAGCGACATCGCCGTGGCGGTCGCGAAGGGCGACACCACCCCGTGGAGCGCCACCGCCAACTACACCATGGGTGGCGCGATCAGCGACACCGCCGGCCGGGTCAACGACCTGCTCCGACGGCTCGCCAACATGGAGGCCATGCTGACCGCCCTGTCCGGCAAGGACTTCACCGACGAGCCGGCGATCATCCAGGGCGTGTTGGCCGGCCTCACGCCGGAGAAGATCGCCGCCGCGATCCCGCCCACCATCGCCAAGCAGGTCGCTGACGAGCTGGCCCGCCGCCTGGCCGGCTGACGACGTGTGGACTGGGGCGCCCTTATCCCAGCCGGCGGCTTCGGCGCCCTCACCACAGGTGGCACCCTCCTCGCCGTCGTCGTCTACCTCCTCGCCGCGAACCGCACCGACCGGCGTGACTCCTGGGAGGCCATTGACCGGGCGGAGAAGCGCGCCGACGAGGCGGACAAGCGCCGCCGGGAGGCCGAGGCGGAGCGCGACGGGTTGCAGCAGGCGGTCGACGAGGCCCGCGCCGCGCGGCGCGCGGCGGAAGACCGCGCTGCCCTCGCCGAACGTGAGCTGGGCCGATACCGACCGGGCGGTGCGCCATGACGGATGAGACCCGACTCCTGCGCCGCAAGATGGACCGCCGGCAGCGGCGCCGAGCCGTCATCGCCCTCACCGCCGTCGCGTTGCTCGCCGCGGCGCTCGGCGGGTGGGCCACCACCCTCACCCAGCGGGCCGACGACCAGCAGCAGCGCGCGGACACCGCCGTGTCCGGGGCGGAGCAGCTGTGCCAGCAGGTCCGGCAGCTCGGCGGGACGTGCGTGATCAACCCGGCCGAGCTGCGCGGTTAGCGCGGCGAGCCGGGGCCGGCGGGTCCGCCCGGTCCGCCCGGTCTGCCCGGCCTCGACGGTGACGACGGTCGGGACGGCGCGGCCGGTCCATCCGGTCCGGCTGGCACCCGCGGCCCCACCGGCGAGCAGGGCGCGGCCGGGCCACCCGGCCAGACCGGGCCAGGCGGGCGCGGCCGGTCCC
>JAEVHO010000113.1 GCA_016802835.1 Micromonospora sp. ATA32
AACTGGAGGTATCGGCGCACCGCTGCGCGGTGTAGGTGACCCCCGGCAGGTCGCCGGCGACGACCGTGCGCGCCCAGCGTGCGGCCCAGCAGTTCGGCCAGCAGACCGCTGACCCCGATCGCGACGAGCCCGACGGCCCCGAGCAGCCAGGCGCCGGTGACCGTGCGGCGCAGCATGTCGGCGATGCCGCCGTGGGCGCGGCGAAGCTGGCGGGCCAGGTCGGCGGAGTCGCCCACTCCTCTTGCCGGAGCTCCCGCACGATCTCGGCGCCGGAGGTTAATCGGTTGCCCGTCGCATCGGCCGGCTGGTGCACTACAGACAACGGCCGATCGACCAGGGAGCAGGCAATGCGAGCAGCGTCCATGTCCAACCAGATGGGATTCGCCACCTACCCAGAGGACATGACGCTTCGTGAAAACCCTGAACGTGGGCATCCTGGCGCACGTGGACGCCGGTAAGACCAGCCTCACCGAGCGACTGCTGCACGCCACCGGCGTCCTCGACGAGATCGGCAGCGTCGACGAGGGCAGCACCCGGACCGACTCGATGGCGTTGGAGCGGCAACGCGGCATCACCATCAGGTCTGCGGTCGTCTCCTTCGTCGTCGGCGACGTCACGGTCAACCTGATCGACACGCCCGGCCACCCGGATTTCATCGCCGAGGTGGAGCGGGTGCTCGGCGTGCTCGACGGCGCGGTGCTGGTCATCTCCGCAGTGGAGGGCGTCCAGGCGCAGACCCGGGTGCTGATGCGTACCCTGCAGCGGCTGCGGGTGCCCACCCTGATCTTCGTCAACAAGGTCGACCGGGCCGGCGCGGACCCCGGGCGGGTGCTGCGCGGCATCGCCGAGCGGCTGACCCCGGCGGTGGTGGCGATGACCGCGGTGGACGCCGTGGGTACCCGCGCCGCCCGATGCACCCCGTACGACGGCACGGACGTCGACTTCACCGACCGGCTGGTCGACCTGCTCGCCGAGCACGACGACGAGCTGCTCGCCAGCTACGTCACCGACCAGGCGTCGGTGACGTACGGCCGGCTGCGGCGGGCGCTCGCGACGCAGACCGGGCGGGCGCGCACCCATCCGGTCTTCTTCGGCTCAGCGATCACCGGCGCCGGCGTGTACCCGTTGATCGCCGGCCTCACCGAGCTGCTGCCCGCCGCGACCGGCGATTCCACCGGGCCGGTGTCGGGCACCGTGTTCAAGATCGAGCGCGGTCCGGCGGGGGAGAAGATCGCGTACGCCCGGATCTTCGCCGGTGCCGTCCGGGTACGCGACCGGCTGCGCTACCGCGACGGCGAGGAGGGCAAGGTCACCGCCGTCAGCGTCTTCGCCGACGGCGACGACGCCCCCTGCCCGTCGGTCGGCGCAGGACGCATCGCGAAGCTCTGGGGCCTCGGCGACATCCGCGTCGGCGACCCCATCGGCGAGCCCCCGGACCGGCCGGCTGGTCGCCACCAGTTCTCCCCGCCGACGCTGGAGACCGTCGTCGTACCCCGGCATGCCGCCGAGCGGGCGGCCCTGCACGCCGCGCTCGCCCAGCTCGCCGAGCAGGACCCGTTGATCAACCTGCGGCAGGACGACGTCCGCCAGGAGCTCAGCGTCTCCCTCTACGGCGAGGTGCAGAAGGAGGTCATCGAGGCGACCCTCGCCGACGACTTCGGCGTCGGCGTCACGTTCCGGGAGAGCACCACGGTCTGCGTCGAGCGGCCCGTCGGTGCCGGCGCGGCCGTCGAGTTCATCGGCCAGGCACCCAACCCGTTCCTCGGCACCGTCGGGCTGCGCGTCGAACCGGCCCCGGTGGACGCCGGCTTCCGCTTCCGGCTCGGCATCGAGCTGGGGTCGATGCCGCCGGCGTTCCTCAAGGCGATCGAGGAGACCGTCCGGGAAACGCTGCGGCAGGGCCTGTGCGGCTGGCAGGTGCTCGACTGCACGGTCACCCTCACCCACGGTGGCTACTGGGCCCGGCAGAGCCACTCCCACGCCGTGTTCGACAAGAGCATGTCCAGCACCGCCGGGGACTTCCGCAACCTCACCTCGCTGGTCCTGGTCAGCGCCCTGCGACAGGCGAGGACCCGGGTGTACGAGCCGATCCACCGGTTCCGGCTGGAGGTCCCGGCCGACCTGTTCGGCGCGGTCCTGCCCGTCCTGGCCCGGCTGGACGCCGTGCCCGCCACGTCCACGGAGTACGGCTCGGCGTATCTGATCGAGGGGGACGTCCCGGCCGCCCGGGTGCACGGCCTGGAGCGGCAGCTGCCCTCGCTCACCCGAGGCGAGGGAGTCCTGGAATCCGCCTTCGACCACTACCGTCCGGTCCGCGGGGTGGTCCCGACCCGCCCGCGCTGGGACCACAACCCCCTGGATCGCAAGGACTACCTGCTGCGCGTCGCGCGGCGGGTCACCCGCCAGGAGGACCGGTGACCGCGCCGTCCTCGGTCATTCCTCGAATATTAATTGCGGTCGTCGGCCGGGGGCCCTAATTTCAACGAGCAACGTCAACCCCGATCAATCCAGGGAGCTCGCCGTGTCGCAGCACACCAGCACCGAAACCACGCGGTCCATGCCGCGCGGTGGCGCCCTGCTGCCCGCCGGTGAGCGAGCCGGGTCTCTGCCCGCGCCAGCAGCGCTGGCAGCAGGAGGGGTGGCGGCGCGGATAGCGCCAGCGCGACACGCGCAGCCGCCCATCCCGCGAGGGACCGGACGGCTTTTTCATGCCCCGCGCCCACTCCGGGAGTAGCTCAACTGGCGGAGCGCCGCGGTTACGGGGTTCCAGCCCCCGTAGCGCCTACACCCGCTCACCCGCGCCACTCGCGGCGCCGACGACATGACGACACGAGGAGACGACGATGGCATTCACCCCACTGCCGGGCACCCGGGCTCCGGTACGGGTCTGGACCGACCCGTACGGCATCGAGCCGCAGGCCGCGAAGCAGCTGCGCAACATCGGCGCACTCCCGTGGGTGCACGGCGTCGCCGTCATGCCCGACGTCCACTTCGGCAAGGGCGCCACCGTCGGCTCCGTCATCGCGATGCGGCAGGCGGTCTCCCCGGCCGCGGTCGGCGTCGACATCGGCTGCGGCATGTCCGCGGTGCGTACCTCACTCACCGCCGCCGACCTGCCGGACAGCCTCGCCCCGCTGCGCGCCGCGATCGAGGCAGCCATCCCGGTCGGGTTCGCCAAGCGGGACGACACGGTCGACCCGCGTCGGGTCCGCGGTCTCGAGCAGGGCGGCTGGGACGACTTCTGGCGCCGGTTCGGCACCCTCGACCGGCGGGTGGCCCAGCTGGAGCACCGGGCCCAGCACCAGATGGGAACCCTCGGCGGCGGCAACCACTTCATCGAGGTCTGCGTCGAGCAGGGCGGCGCCGACGACGGTCAGGTCTGGCTGATGCTGCACTCCGGCTCCCGCAACATCGGCAAGGAGCTGGCCGAGCGGCACATGGCCGTCGCCCGGCAGCTGCCGCACAACACCGACCTACCCGACCGCGACCTGGCGGTCTTCCTCTCCGGCACCCCGGAGATGGACGCCTACCGCCGGGACCTCTGGTGGGCGCAGGAGTACGCCCGCCGGAACCGGGCGGTCATGCTGGCCCTGCTCTGCGGCGTCGTCCGCGAGCAGTTCCCGCAGGTCGCCTACGGCGAGCCGATCTCCTGCCACCACAACTACGTGGCCGAGGAGAGCTACGACGGGGTGGAGGTCCTGGTCACCCGCAAGGGCGCGATCCGGGCCGGTCGGGACGACCTGGGCATCATCCCGGGCTCGATGGGTACCGGCTCGTACATCGTGCGGGGCAAGGGCAATGCGGACGCGTTCTGCTCGGCGTCGCACGGCGCTGGTCGGCGAATGTCGCGCGGGCAGGCGAAGCGGACGTACAGCACGGCCGACCTCGCCAGGCAGACCGCCGGGGTGGAATGCCGCAAGGACGCCGGGGTGGTCGACGAGATTCCCGGCGCGTACAAGGACATCACAAAGGTGATGGCACAGCAGGACGACCTGGTCGAGGTGGTGGCGCACCTCAAGCAGGTGGTCTGCGTGAAGGGATAGACCCGGCCGCGCCCCTCCGGGCGCCGGCCGCGGTGGAAGCGTGGCCGAGTGGCCTATGGCGCCGTCCTGCTAAGGCGGTGGGGGTGACACCCTCGCGCGTTCGAATCGCGCCGCTTCCGCCTCGCCCCGATAGCTCAACGGACAGAGCATCGGTCTACGAATCCGAAGGTTCCAGGTTCGAATCCTGTCGGGGCACGGTCCGTATCCGGCGGTCACGGAACGGAACCCTTGCGAGCTGGTGCAATAGGCAGCACAACCGTCTCTGCAACGGTCGATGGAGGTTCGAGTCCTCCGCTCGCAGCACATTCAGCCCGGGGGCACTCACTGCTTCCCTCTCGATCGCGTGCCCGAGTGGTCAGGGACCGGTCTGCAAAACCGGCTACGCGGGTTCGAGTCCCGCCGCGGTCTCCAGATGCCATCCACTGTGGTCCACTGCCGGAGGACGTGGGTCCAGCTGCTGCTCATGACGGCGGCCCGCTCGGTTCGACCAGGGGGCCGGCGACGTTCCGGCCGCTCGTCACCGTTCAGGAACGGTGGCGCGGTCAGCCCCGCCCGCCGGCCTCCCCGATATGCGAAGGCCGGCGGTCGGCGCGTGGTACGGGCGGTCAGCCCACGTGGACGGCGTTGCCGGTGGGGATGTCCTCCTTGCGCACCTTGATCAGCACCAGGGTGGCGATGCCGGCGAGCACGATCAGTCCGGTGCCCCAGGCGAACGCGACCGTGTAGCCGTGCACCAGGGCCTTGACCTGGTTGACCGGGTCGGGGATCCGGCCGATCAGGTACGCGGTGACCGCGCTGGTGTACATGGTGTTCAGCAGCGCGGTGCCCAGCGATCCGCCGATCTGCTGGGTGGCGTTCAGGGTGGCGCTGGCGGCGCCGGCGTCGTGCTCCGGCACGCCGACCAGGGCGAGGCTGGACAGCGGCACGAAAGTGAAGCCCAGGCCCATGCCGAGGATGACCTGGGCGGGCAGCAGGTGGGTGAGGAACGACGTGTCGAGGTCGATCTGGGTCAGTAGCAGCATGCCGACGGCGGCGAGCACGGTGCCGGCGAGCATCAGCGGCTTGGCGCCGACACGCGGCATCAGCTGGCTGGCCGCGCCGGCGGCGACGAGGACGCCAGCGGTGACGGGCAGCGAGGCGAGGCCGGCCTCCAGCGGCGTGTACTGCAGCACCACCTGGAAGTAGAAGGTCAGGAACAGGAAGGCGCCGAACAGCCCGGCGCCGACGAGCGTCGAGGCGAGGTACGCGCCTCCCCGGTTGCGGTCCAGGATGATCCGCAGCGGCAGCAGCGGGTGCGAGGAGCGCAGCTCGATGACGACGAAGGCGGCGAGCAGCACCAGTCCGGCGGCGATGAACCCGATGGTGGCGGTGGCGTCCCAGCCGTCCTCGGCGGCCTTGGTGAAGCCGTAGACCAGCGAGACCAAGCCTGCGGTGACGAAAATGGCGCCGGGCACGTCGTAGCGGGTGTTGCCGTGCGCGCGGCTCTCGGGCACCAGCGGGATCGCGGCGAACAGGGCGACGGCGGCGATGGGGATGTTCACCAGCAGGCACCAGCGCCAGTTGGCGTACTCGGTGAGGACCCCGCCGAGGACGAGACCGACGGCGGACCCGCCGCCGGCGATGGCGCCGTAGACGGCGAACGCCTTGGCGCGCTCCGTCGCCTCGGTGAACAGCACGGTGAGCAGCGCCAGCGCCGCGGGGGCGAGCAGCGCGCCGAAGGCACCCTGCAGGGCGCGGGCGGCGAAGAGCAGCCCGCCGGTGGTGGCGAGGCCGCCGATGGCGGAGGCGATGGCGAAGCCGACCATGCCGACGATGAAGGTGCGCTTGCGGCCCCAGTAGTCGGCGATGCGCCCGCCGAGCAGGAGCAGGCCACCGAAGGTGAGGGTGTATGCGGTGACCACCCACTGCCGGTCGGCGTCGGAGATGCCGAGGCTGATCTGGGCCTTCGGCAGGGCGATGTTCACGATGGTGGCGTCGAGGACGACCATCAGCTGGGAGATCGCGATGACCGCCAGCGCCAGCCAGCGCCGCGGGTGCGCCGCGGTGGGCGCCTCGGCGTCGGGCGCGCCGGGCATGGTGGAGGTTGATCCGGGCATGGTGAGCCTTCCAGGAAAGAGCGTTGCGGGTGGAAGTCGGCGCCGCTCAGTCGCAGCGGTACCGGAGCACGGGGATGAGGACCTGGTCGACGAGCTGGGTGAGGAAGGCGTCGTCGGCGGGCTGGCCGTGGGCGAGGATGCGGGACATCACCATGGCCGGGGCGAGGTCGTGGAACAGGTCCCGTTCGCCGGCTTCGGCGGGGATCTCACCGCGAGCGGCGGCGCGCACCACGACGGCGACGCTGGCGACCCGGCCGGCGGGCATCACCTGGTCACGGATGAGTCGTTCCAACCCGGGCGAGGTCCGCATGGCGAAGGTCAGCGCCTGCATGAGGTCGCTGTCGGCGGTGCAGATGTTGGCCGTGGCCTGGAGCAGTTCCAGCAGGTCGCCGCGGAGCGAGCCGGTGTCGACGGGGGTGTGCACGGTCACGTGGCGGTGTCGCAGTGCCGCCCCCACCAGCTCAGCCTTGCCGGGCCAGTGCCGGTAGATCGTCGCCTTGCTGACCCGGGCGCGCGCAGCGACCGCGTCTATGGTCATCCGGTCGTAACCGACCTCGCGGAGCAGGTCGATGACCGCGCCCAGCAGGTCGGGGTTGCGCTCGCCGCGGCTGGCCGGAACGGCCGGACCCGCGCCGACGTGCTCACCCTGCATTCGATCCTCCTGCGAAACGGTTTCGTATCGACCTTAGCGTTCGTGGTGTGAACACCAGGACGAATATGATCTCCGTCGCACCTGCGGGTGAAACGAGAGCGTTTCGCGCGGGATCACCTGAGGTTCAGGGGACGATGGGACCTTGACCCGCGTCGCGCGGCTCAGCTGGCCGAGGCGGTGACGATGACGGGAACCGCGACGACGTTGATCCGGGAGCCGTCCTTCGGCGAGACCTCGTACACCTCAATCGTCCCGGGCTGGGTCGCGGCCAGCCGGTAGGCGACGGTGGCCCGGTAGTCGCCGCGGCAGCCGGTGCCGCAGCCGGCGGTGGTGAACGCCGTGCCGACCTCCCGTCCGGCGGCGTCCAGGATCCGGATGCTGACGGTGCCCTCGTACACGTCGGCGGTGCCGGCGACGGTGACCGGGCCGGTGACCCGCTGACCGATGGCCGGGTCGGTCACCACCACCGGCGCCAGCAGGTCGGCGTAGTCGCCGCGCCCGGTCGGTCGTTCGTCGGCGGAGAAGGCGACCCGTCGCACGGTGGGGAACTGGGTCAGCGTGTAGACGACCTGCGCGCGGCGCAGCCGGACAGTCCCTGGGTCGCCGTCGCCGAGGGACGGGGGAGGGCGCAGCGTCGCCGTGCCGCCGACGATGCGGACCACGTCGACATCAGCGGGCAGCAGGGTGGTCAGGCCGGCCTTCGCCTCCGCCGTCGACGGTCCGGCGGCCAGTTCGGACAGTGCCAGGGCGGACGTGGCGACGGTGTTCGGGCGGGCGCGGCGGGTCGGCACGATCCGGCCGCCGCGGGTGAACCAGAGCTGGAGAGTGAGGGTCTCCGACGGGGACGGGTCGACGGTCGGAGTGGTCGACGCCGCCGGGGCGGGCGTGCGTACCCCCGAAGTGGTCGGGACCGGCGGCGGTGGCGCCGTTGTGGTGGCGGGCGTGGTCGGCGGGGCGGCGGTGGGCGCCGGCCCGAGCGTCCCCGACCGGGGGGTGGCGCAGCCGGCGGTCAGCAGCGTGACGGCGGCGAGGAGCGCGGCGAGGCGTCTCATCCGGCACCGTCCGGGTCGCCGCCGTCGGGCAGTTCCAGGCGGAACCGGGTGCCGACGCCGCTCAGGCTGCCCACCCGCAGGTCGCCGCCGAGCAGGCGGGCGTTCTCCTGAGCGATGGCCAGCCCGAGCCCGGTGCCGCCCGCGGTGCGCGACGGGTCGACCTTGTAGAACCGGTCGAACAGGCGCGGCAGGTGTTCGGCGGGGATACCCGGTCCCTGGTCGGTCACGTCGATCAGCACCGCCGCGCCGGCCCGGCGGACGGTGGCGCGGATGTCGCCGCCACCGTGCGCGACGGCGTTGCCGACCAGGTTGGGCCAGCACCCTTCCAGGCGGCGGGGGTCGGTGCGGACGGTCACCGGCTCGCCGGCCACGACCACCCGGTCGGCCCAACCGCGGGCGCCGACGATGCCGTGCAGCAGCGGCAGGACCTCGACCGGGATGACCTCCACCGCCTCCTGCCCGGCGTCGAGCCGGGAGATCTCCATCAGCTCCTCGACGAGCCGGCGCAGCCGGACCACGTCGCCCACCAGGAGTTCGGCGGCCCGCCGGGCGTCGCCGGGCAGCGCGTCCAAGTGCTCGCCCAGCAGCGACGCCGCCGCCACCAGCGCCGTCACCGGGGTACGCAGCTCGTGGGCGACATCGGCGGTGAACCGTCGCTCCCTGGCCTGCGCCTGGGACAGGTCGCCGATCTTCGTCTCCAGCGCCTGGGCCATCTCGTTGAACGAGGCCGCCCAGGCGCTGAACTCGTCGCGGCCGTGCACCGGCAGCCGGGTGGCCAGCAGCCCCTCCGCGACGGCCCGCGCCGCCCGGCTGGCCCGCCCCACCGGTTCGAGCGTGCGGCGGGCGAGGCCGTTGCCGACGGCGGCGGCGAGCAGCACCACCGCCACCCAGCCGACCACCAGCGCCGTGCGCAGCTGGTCGAGGTCGCCGACGATGTCGTCCTCGACGGTCACCACGTACAGCTCGGCGGTCGAGCCGGGGATGCGGCCACCGACCACGAGCAGCGCGGGTCGCCCGCCGGTCCGTTCGTAGCCGAGTTGCCCGGCGGCGACGGTGGCGCGCAGCTGCCCGCCCGGGGTGGGGGAGAACCGCGGGTTCGACGGGATCTGGTCGCCGGCGATCAGCAGCACGTGCCGTCCGCTGCCCTCGAAGCTGGTCAGCAGGTCCGCGCGGCGCGTCTCGGTCAGCGGCAGGAACTGCCCGGCCAGGACGAGTTGGTAGCGGGCGTCGGCCGTCGCGCGCTGCAGCGAGCCGTCGAAGCGGGCCTGCCGGAGCATCAGGTACGACCCGCCGGCGAGCACCCCGGCGGAGACCCCGGCGACCAGCACGAACGCGATCATCAGTCGCCGTCGCAGGCGTCCCGGGGAGACGTTCGCGGCCATCGCGCCACGCTCCCCTCACGCCGTCGACAGTTTGTAGCCGGCGCCGCGGACGGTCATCACCAGCCTCGGGTGGGCGGGATCGTCCTCGACCTTGGCGCGCAGCCGTTGCACGGCCACGTCCACCAGCCGCGAGTCGCCCAGGTAGGTGTGGCTCCACACCCGGTCCAGCAGCACGGCGCGGGTGAAGACCTGGCCGGGGCGGCGGGCCAGCTCCAGCAAAAGCCGGAACTCGGTCGACGTCAGCGGCAGGTCGCGGCCGTCCTTGCGGGCCACGAAGCGGGCCGGGTCGATCTCCAGGCCGCCCACCGACAGGGTCGTCTCCTCCACCGGGGCGCTCGCCCGGCGCAGCACCGCCCGTACCCGGGCGACCAGCTCCGGCAGGTCGAACGGCTTGCGCAGGTAGTCGTCGGCGCCGCACTCCAGGCCGACGACGACATCGATGGTGTCGGTGCGGGCGGTGAGCATCAGGATCGGCACCTGACTGCTCCGGCGGATCTCCCGGCACACCTCGTAGCCGTCCAGGCCGGGCAGCATGATGTCGAGGACGATCAGGTCGACCGGCTGCGCCCGCCACACGGTCAGCGCCTCGCGTCCGTCGACGGCGGTGCTCACCCGGAACCCGGCGCGCCGCAGACCGAGGGCGGTGACCTCCCGGATGGAGGCATCGTCCTCCACGACCAGCACGCGGCCCTCCATGATTTCCTCAGGGTAGTCCCGAGGCGACGGTGGCCGGCCCTGTCGCAACGGTCGGGGATGAGGACCCGACGGCTGCCCGGCCCTCATCCCCACGGTCGCTCAGGCCTGCCACTGGTGGGCGATGTCGAGCACGATCCGGCTGTGCGTCCCCGGTCCGGTGAGCACGAAGACCCGGAACGGCAGCTGCGCGCGTACGCCCACGGCGAAGGTGGTGTAGCCCTCGAAGCTGCCGCCGAACACCACGTCACGCAGCGTCCGGTAGCCGATCACGGTGGCCACGTGCTCGCCGGTGCGGTACGGCACGGTGCCCAGGTGCGCGGCGTCGTACGCCGGCGCCCGCAGGGAGACGCTCAGTAGCGCCCCACCCGCCGTGTACGGCGACATGGGCAGCCCCTGCCCCTCCGTGTACGTCTCGCCGTAGGCCACCGCGTAGCCGTTCGCCGGCCCGTTGAACTCGAACACCACCCGGTCCCAGCAGTCGTGCCGACCGGTCCGGGCGTCGATCAGCGGGGCGTCGCTCAGCGCGCCGGCCGACTTCGCCGTGCTGCCCCAGGTGATCCCGCAGTACGGCGCCGTCGCCGCCGCGCTGGTCGAGCCGGCGACCAGCCCGGCCAGCACCACGGCCATCGCCACCAGTGCGCTCCTGATTCTCATCGCATTCTCCCTGCTCGCTGTGCTCCACTCCCGACGGTGTCGTCCGCCGTCCTCGGTGGTCTCTGGGTCGACCATCCGTCGGCCGTGCCACCGCGGTTTCGCCGTGGCGTAACACCCGGGTAACAGTCCGTTCGGGTCAGGGAGTGGGCGGTGGCGCCGCCGGTCCGGCCAGGCCGGAGAGCGCGACACCGACCGCGGTCGCGCCAGTGAGCAGGAACCGGAACGTGACGTTCATCCGCCCGAGCAGCTCGTCCGGGGTGGACCGCTGCCGCAGGCTCAGGTGACGCGGATCGACGTCAGCTGCTCGCGCCCGCGCGGTGGGCCCGGCGGGTGAACAGCGCCACCGCGCAGCCCAGCACGATCGCCGCCACTGCCGCGGCGAGGGTGAGCCAGGCCGGTGACCAGTCACCCGAGAAACCGCTGGCGTGGGTCAGTCGCGCGCCGGCGGGCGTGGCCGCGACCGCCGCGGCCGATGCGCTCGACGGCGCTGCGGAGGTCGCCTCGCCGGGCGGTACCAGTTGACCCACCGATGCGTCCCGGGGCAGCGCGAAACCCCAGTCGAGCAGTGCCGCGCCCTGTTCCCAGCCGCGCTGGGTCCAGGTCTCGGCGCCGAGCAGCGTGACGACCAGCCGGCGGCCGTTGCGCTGGGCGGCGCGACGTAGGTGTGCCGGGCCAGGTCGGTGAAGCCGGTCTTGCCGCCCAGCGCCCCGGGATACAGGTAGATCAGCTGGTTGTCGTTCTGGATCTCGAACGGGCGCTCGCGCAGGGCCGGCTGGCCGGGGATCACGGTCTGCCGGGTCAGCTCATACCGGCGGAAGTTCTCATCGGCGAAGCAGGCCCGGTAGATCAGCGCCAGGTCGTACGCGCTGGTGAACTGCCCTGGCCGTCCAGCCCCGACGGCGTCGCCGCATGGGTCTGGTACGCGCCGAGCTCGCGGGCCTTGACGTTCATCGCCCGCAGCCCGCCCGCCACCCCGTCCGGGCCGCCGCCGAGGCGGGCCAGCAGGTTCGCGGCCTCGTTGCCCGACTTGAGCAGCAGGCCCAGCCAGACCGTCTCGACGGTGTATCGCCCGCCCACCGGCCAGGCCGACCGCCGAGCTGCCTGGTTCGATGTCCAGGTCCCCGGAGGTCGCGGTGACCTCCGCGTGCGGATCGAGCCTCGGCAGCATGGTCGCCGCCAGCAGCAGCTTCTGCACGCTGGCCGGGGTGCCGTACTCGTGCGGGCCACACCCGCCCAGCACCGCGCCGGTGTCCAGGTCGGCGACCAGCCAGGACGTGGCTGTGACCGGTGGCGGTGCGGCGGCGCCGGCCGGCAGCACCCGTCCCGGCGTGGCCAGCCTCGGGCCGCCCACGGCACGCAGGGCGGCGCGCCCGGCGGCGGCGCGCTGGCGCGGAGACCAGCGGTCCGGTGCCGTCCGGCACGGCGTCGCCGCCGTGCTGGCCGGGGCGGCCGCGGCGGCTGGAGTGAGGCCGGTCGCGGACGCGGCGAGGATGGCGGCGGTCACGGCGGCGGCCAGGTGCCGACGTCTCATGGTCAGCCACCCTAACCACGGCCTCGTGGTCCGGCCGGTGAGTCAGCCGAACCCACCCGCACGCAGCGGACCAGGCGGTATCGTGCGCAGGCCGCCGAGCAACGTCTTGTACCGCTCCCTCCGGCCGAACGCGGCGAGCGGCCAGACAGCCGGTCTCCCGACCTCGCTGCACAGGTGCAGCACCTCGTCATCGGGCATGGCGACTCCTACATGGGCGCCGTAGGGATTCCGTGTCGAGTTGAACAGGACGATATCGAGCGGCCTGATCGCGTCCGAGGCGACGGGTTCGAGCTCGGCGGCTGACCAGAGTTCGCTGGATCGCAACCTCGGCACGTACCGACCGAAGAGGGCCACGACCGCGTAGGCGTACCGTTGGCAGTTCGCACCGTCGATCAACGGGCGGTCGGGTCGGCTCAGCGGGTGACGGGCCGCGTCGTAGGGCGCATCCCAGACCCAGGATGGCCACCCACCCGGTGGCACGGGCCACCCCGGCGCTGAGCCCGCCAACCGCTCACCGGGCCCGGGGACCTCCTGGTGTTCGCCCACGATGGTCGTTCCCTCCTCACGCCACGCGGACGATGCTGCCCGCAGTTGGCTGTGGGACGGCGGTCGGGTGCAGCAGCGCGGCCATCGCCTCCACGCCGTCGACCAGCCGAGGTCCGGGCCGGACCACCAGACCGTCCGCGTCGATCGCCCAGACGGCCGCGCCGGGGAAGTGCGGCACCACCGCCTCGGCCTGGCGTACCGCGCCCGTCGAGGTGGAACCCGCACGGCGTGACCAGCACGACGTCCGGCGCGGCGTCGCGCAGCTCCGCCCAGCTGACCTGCACCGACCGGGCGCCCGCGCGGGTGGCCACGGGTTCGCCGCCGGCGAGGCGTACCAGATCGGGGATCCAGTGCCCGCCGGTGAACGGCGGGTCGACCCACTCCACGACCGCGACGCGCGGTCGCGGCCGACCCTCGACGGCCGCCGCGACGGCCGCGAGCCGGTCGCGCAGGCTCGCCACCAGGGCCTGCGACCGTTCGGGTACGCCAGTGGCGTCGCCCACCGCGAGGATGGTGCCGAGCACGTCGTCCAGGGTGTACGGATCCAGCGACAGCACGTCCGCCCGGCAGCCCAGGTGGTCCAGCGCGTCCGTCACGTGCCCGGCGGGCAGCGCGCACACCCGGCACAGGTCCTGGGTGAGGATCAGCTCCGGGTCGAGGCCGGCCAGCGCGTCCGGGTGCAGGGTATAGAGGTCGGCGCCGGCGGCAATCTGCGACCGGACGTACTTGTCGATCTCGCCGGGGGTCATGCCGCGGGTGTCCCGGCCGCCGACCACCACCGTCTTGCTGGCCCGGTCGGCGGCCGGCACCTCGCACTCGAAGGTCACCCCGACCAGGTCGTCACCGAGGCCGAGAGCGTAGACGATCTCCGTCGCGGACGGCAGCAGGGACACCAGACGCATGACGCCATCCTGCCCTGCCGCCCGTCCGCTCACTCGGTGCGGAGCCCTCCGCCGACCACCACCGTCTTGCTGGCCCGGTCGGCGGCCGGCACCTCGCACTCGAAGGTCACCCCGACCAGGTCGTCACCGAGGCCGAGAGCGTAGACG
>JAEVHO010000114.1 GCA_016802835.1 Micromonospora sp. ATA32
TCCGCGCGCAGGGTGGCCACCGTGCGCCGGACGTGCCGCCGGACCGCCATCGGGTGCACCCGGGGATCGTCCGCCCCCACCTCGGCGACGGCCGGGGCGATCTGGTCGACCAGGTGGGCCAGCGAGCCGCCCGGGCGCTCACCGGTGCGCAGCGCGGCCACCGCCGAGGCGACCGCACCGCACCGCTCGTGCCCGAGCACCATCACCAGGGGTACGCCCAGCTCCCCCACCACGTACTCGATCGACCCGCAGACCGCCCGGTCCAGCACGTGCCCGCCCGTCCGGATCACGCAGATCGACCCGAAGGTCTGGTCGAAGATCGCCTCCAACGGGACGCGCGAGTCGATGCAGCCCAGCACCACCGCGTACGGCTGCTGGTCACCCGAGGCGGTGGCCGCGGCGGCGGTGACGTCGTGGCCGTGCACCGGCTGACCGCTGACGAACCGGCGGTTCCCGCTGAGCAGCTCGGCCAGCGCGGCGCGGGGCGTACCGCCGGCCGCTGCCCGGCCCGGGGCGCCGGTCGCCGTCAAGGGCGGCGGTTCGGACGGCGAGGCCATTCCCTCAGCCTGGTCACTGATCCGCCCGGGCGGGCGCGGTTGCGAATCTTCTCACCACCACGGTTGGCGTGATGTCGGGGCGGGTAGCCGGTGTTACCACCGGGTCACCCGGTGGAGTTGGTCCGGGCGGCCTGGGGAGGTGGCGATGCCCGAGCACGAGGAGGTGCGGCTTCCCGACGGCGTACGCCTGCACGTGGAGACGACGGGGCCGGCGGACGCCGAGATCACCGCGGTCCTGCTGCACGGCTGGACGCTGGACGGGCGCAGCTGGCACCGGCAGCTCAGCGGGATCGCCGACCGGTTCGGCGAGCGGGTCCGGGTGGTGACCTACGACGCCCGCGGGCACGGGCGGTCCAGCTGCATGGCGCTGCCCACGGCGACCCTGGCGCAACTCGGCGACGACCTGGCCGCGGTGCTGGACGCGGTGGCGCCGACCGGTCCGGTGGTGCTCGTCGGGCATTCGATGGGCGGCATGACGATCATGGAGTACGCCCACCGCCACCGCGAGCACTTCGCCGCGCGTACGGCCGGCCTGGTGTTCGTGTCGACCACCGCCGAGGGACACACCCACACCGTCTACGGCCTGTCGCCCCGGATCGCCCGGCTGATCCGGCTGGCCGAGACCACCGGGGCCGGGGTGCTGGCCCGGTGCGGATCCTGGGGTCCACCCCGGGCGCTGCTGCGGGCGCTGCGGCCGAGCATCCGCTGGATGCTCTTCGGCGACCGGTGCGACCCCACCGACATCCGGCTGGTCACCTCGGCGGTGGCGCGCGCCTCGCTGCGCTCGATCGGCGGCTTCCGGGCCTCGATCGGCGCCCAGCACCGGCTGGACACCCTCGCCGAGCTGGACCACCTGCCCGCGGCGGCGTTGGTCGGCGACCGGGACCGGCTCACCCCGCCACCCTGCGCCGAGTCGATCGCGGCGGCGCTGCCGGCGACCGAGTTGACGGTCTGCCCGGGGGCCGGACACATGCTGATGATGGAGCGTCCGGACGAGGTCGGCGCGGCGGTCACCGGCGTGCTCCGCCAGGCGCTGGACGGGTCCGACGCCGGTCGCGCCGCGGTCGGCGTACCCTCACCCGGTTGACCTGGCGCGCGGCCCCGCGCCTTCCCGCGGCCGCCCGCCCGCCGTGGAACAGGAGCGTGTACGTGACCGACCAGACCACCCTGGAGCAGGAGATGGCCGCCGAGCAGCGGCATCTCGACCGGGTGTACGCCCGCCTGGCCGAACTGCGGCGGTCGGCCGCCCGCGCCGAACGGGACGGCTACCGACTGGCCCGGGTCGGCAACTTCGGGGCGCTGGTCGAGCGGGACGCGATGGTCTTCCACGCCGCAAAGCGCCGGCACGTCCTGGACGCGGAGCACGAGGGGTTGGTCTTCGGCCGCCTCGACCTGCGCGACCGCCAGGTGCTGCACGTCGGGCGGCTCGGGGTGCGCGGCGAGAACGCCGAGACGCTGGTGGTCGACTGGCGGGCGCCGGCCGCCGCCCCCTTCTACCAGGCCACCCCGGCCGAGCCGCTCGGCGTGGTCCGCCGGCGCACCATCCAGTCCTCGGCGGAGAAGGTGACCCGGATCGAGGACGACCTGCTCGACCCGGAGGCGGCGCCGGCGGAGATGCGCGTGGTCGGCGACGGCGCGCTGCTGGCCACCCTGTCCCGGGCCACCGGCCGGGGGATGCGCGACATCGTCGCCACGATCCAGCGGGAGCAGGACGAGGCCATCCGCTCCCCCGGCTCCGGCGTGACGATCGTGTCCGGCGGCCCCGGCACCGGCAAGACGGCGGTCGCCCTGCACCGGGCGGCGTACCTGCTCTACTCCGACCGCAGCCGGTACGCCGGCGGCGGCATCCTGGTGGTCGGCCCGTCCCCGGTCTTCGTGGAGTACATCGCCTCGGTGCTGCCGTCGCTCGGCGAGGAGACCGCCTCCCTGCACTCGCTCGGCTCGCTCTTCCCGGGGATGACCGCCCGGCGTACCGACCCGCCGGAGGTGGCGGCGGTCAAGGGGTCGCTGCGGATGCGCCGGGTGCTGGAGCGGGCGGTCCGGGACGCGGTGCCGGACGGCCCGGAGGAGCTGCGCCTGCTCTACCGGGGCACGCTGCTCCGGCTGAACCGGGGTGAGCTGGACCAGATCCGGGACCGGGCGCTGCACCGGGGCGCCCGCCGCAACGAGGTGCGCCGGGCCGGCTTCGACGGCGTCTTCGCCGCCCTGCACGCGCAGGCCCGCCGGCTGGGCATCAATCGGCTGCCGGAGCTGCGGGCCTTCTCCGACGAACTGGCCGAGCGGACTGACTTCCGGGACTTCCTCAAGGCCTGGTGGCCGCGGCTGCACCCGCGGCACGTGCTCGGCTGGCTGGCCCGGCCCGAGCGGCTGCGCCGGTACGCCGGCGGCATCCTCGCCGGCAGCGAGATCCGGCTGCTCGAGGCGGCGTACCGGAGCCTGGACGCCGAGGGGCTGACGGTCGCCGACATCGCGCTGCTGGACGAGCTGGACGCGCAGCTCGGCAAGCCGCCCCGGCCGGCTCGGCAGAAGCGGGACCCGTACCAGCTGGCCGGCGGGGTCCGCGAGCTGAGCACCTTCGGCGAGCGGCAGCGCGCCGCCAGGGCGGCGGCCCGGGAGCGCCCGGAGGACTACCGCGACTACGCGCACGTGGTGGTCGACGAGTCGCAGGACGTCTCGCCGATGCAGTGGCGGATGGTCGGCCGGCGCGGTCGGCTGGTCCGGCTCCGCGGCCATGGAGCTGCCGGGCTGCTTGGTCATCGTCTCCCCTTCGACGGGCACCGGACCCCCGCGCCGGGGCGGCTGGGTCGGGGCGGGCAGGTCACCGGCTATTCAGGGTACGCGCCCGTCGGGACGCCCCACCGCACGCGCCACCCTGCCCTCCCGGCCACCGCGTCCGCCAGCGCATCGGGGACCACACCTAGATCAACGAGGGCAGGTCAAGGCGGGGGCCCGGGCGTCACATGGAAGAATCAGCCGAGGTCCCGCCGCCGCGACCGGTCTCTTCGCGCGGCGCCCCGGTGCACCGGCCATCCGGTCGGCACACCCGCGGGTCCGATTTCGCCACCGCCGTCGAGATCGCTCAGGAGCCTGTGATGGACGCCGTGTTCTCCGTACCCGAGCCGCACAACGAGCCGGTACGCACCTACGAGCCGGGCAGCGCCGACCGGGAGCGGATCCAGCGGCGGCTGGGGGAGCTGGCCGCCGAGCGGATCGACCTGCCGATGACCATCGCCGGTGAGCAGCGGATGGCCGGCGGCCAGTCGATCGACGTGGTCCAGCCGCACAAGCACGCCCACGTGCTGGGCGTCACCGGGCACGCCACCCACGACGACGCCCGCGCCGCGGTCAAGGCCGCCAAGGACGCGGCCCCGATGTGGCGGGCGCTGCCCTTCGAGGAGCGGGCGGCGATCTTCCTGCGCGCGGCCGAGCTGCTCGCCGGCCCGTGGCGGGACACCCTCAACGCCGCCACCATGCTCGGCCAGTCGAAGACCGTCGTCCAGGCCGAGATCGACGCTGCCTGCGAGTTCATCGACTTCCTCCGGTTCAACGTGCACTTCGCCCGCGAGCTGCTGGAGGCGCAGCCGAAGTCGTCGGCCGGGGTCTGGAACCGGTTCGACCACCGTCCGCTCGAGGGCTTCGTCTACGCGATCACCCCGTTCAACTTCACCGCGATCGCCGGCAACCTGCCCTCGGCGCCGGCCCTGCTCGGCAACACGGTGGTCTGGAAGCCGGGCCCGACCCAGCAGTTCGCGGCGCACTTCACCATGCGGCTGTTCGAGGCTGCCGGCCTGCCGCCCGGCGTGATCAACATGGTCACCGGGCGCGGCGAGGAGGTCTCCGAGGTCGTGCTCGCCGACCCGGACCTGGCGGGCATCCACTTCACCGGTTCCACGAAGGTGTTCCAGTCGCTCTGGCGCACGGTCGGCGAGAACATCGGGAGCTATCGCGGCTACCCGCGGCTGGTCGGCGAGACCGGCGGCAAGGACTTCGTTGTCGCGCACTCCAGCGCCGACGTGGACGCCCTGCACACCGCGCTGATCCGCGGCGCCTACGAGTACCAGGGCCAGAAGTGCTCGGCGGCGTCGCGGGCGTACGTGCCGCGCTCGCTCTGGGAGGCCGGCCTGCGGGACCGGTTGGCCGCCACCACCGACTCGCTCACGTACGGCGACGTCACCGACTTCTCCAACTTCGGTGGTGCGGTGATCGACGCCAAGGCGTTCGACCGGCACACCGCCGCGCTGGAGCTGATCGCCGATGACGACGCCTGCCGGGTGCTGGCCGGCGGCACCGCCGACGACTCGGTCGGATACTTCGTCCGGCCGACCCTCTTCGAGTGCAGCGATCTCGCACACGAGACCTTCACCACCGAGTACTTCGGCCCGATCCTCGGCGTGCACGTCTTCGACGACGCCCGCTTCGACGAGGTGGTCGCCCAGGCCGAGTCGATCGCCCCGTACGCGCTGACCGGCTCGATCTTCGCCAACGACCGCCGGGTGGTCGACGCGGTCGCGGAGAAGATGCGGTACGCGGCCGGCAACTTCTACATCAACGACAAGCCGACCGGCGCGGTGGTCGGGCAGCAGCCCTTCGGCGGCGCCCGGGCCAGCGGCACCAACGACAAGGCCGGCTCCTGGCACAACCTGGTCCGGTGGATGTCGCCGCGGACGATCAAGGAGACCTTCGTCCCGCCGACCGACCACACGTACCCGCACATGCGCTGAGCCGGCACCGGCCGTCGGCGGGGTGACCACGTCGCCGAGGCCCGGACCGGCCCTCCGGCGCCGACCGGGGTCGACCCACCGCCCGGCCCGACCGTTCGGCCCCGGGGGGCCGCGGTGTTCAGGCACGCTCCAGCCTGCTCGGCTCGGCCGTCCACCGCTACCGCCTGCACCGAGCGGCGCTTCGCCGCGCACCCCCGGATCGCCGGCCACCGGGGCGTGGCTGCGGTCGCGGGTGGAGGCCCGGATCTGTCCGGGGCGGGGGAGTCGCGTTGCGGGCTCCGGCCGTCGCCGAGGGTGACGGCCGACCCGCCACCGGAACCGTCCGGCCAGGCATCGATAGTCCTCGCCGGACTGTCTCGCGCCGACAGTGCACATTGGAAGTCCTACCGGGTGGCGAAACGGCCAAATCCTGGACGGCGGGTCGGCAAAGTGGCAGCGTAATGGCTATGGCGGAATCCGGAATCAATCCCACGGCGGCAGCTCTGCTCGGGCTGCTGCACGAGGGCCCCATGACAGGTGGCCAGTTGATGGCCGCCGCCGAGCGGCGGTTGGCGCCGTACTGGTCGATGACCCGCAGTCAGGTCTACCGAGAGTTGCCCGTGCTCGCCGAGCGGGGGTTCGTCCGGTTGGGCAAGCCCGGCCCCCGGTCCAGCCAGCCGTACGCGATCACCGCCGCCGGAAAACGGACATTTTCCCGGTGGCTGGCAGAGAACCCGGGGCGGGACACCATCCGCAACCCGATCGCGCTGCGGATCGCCTTCGGCGACCTGCACTCCTCGGCCCAGCTGCGCAATCTCTACAGCTCCGCGAACGAATACCACAACGAGGCGCTCGCCGCGGTGCGTGAGCAGGTGAAGAACGCCAAGAAGGAGGGGGACGCCTACGACGCCAGCGCGCTGGAGTTCGCCGTCGCCTACCACAAGGCGGCCCTGTCCTGGCTGAAGAGCGCCCCGGTCGGGTGATCGACTCCGGCGGGTCGGCCATCTGAGGTGAGCCGAGCACCGAACGCACAGTACGCTTGCTTGTCGTGACTGCTGCCGATTACGCCGAACAGCTCAAGGATCTCGACGCCACCCTGCGCAACATCGAGGCCGTCCTCAACCTGGACCGTCTGCACGAGGACAAGGCCCGGCTCGAGGAGCAGGCGTCCGCGCCGGATCTCTGGGACGACCAGGCCAAGGCGCAGCAGGTGACCTCCCAGCTGTCGTACGTCAACGGCGAGATCAGCAGGCTGGGCAGCCTGCGGTCCCGCCTCGACGACGCGCGGGTGCTGCTGGAACTGGCCGAGGACGAGTCCGACGCCGGGGTGCTCACCGAGGTGGAAGCCGAGATCGGCGGTCTCACCAAGGCCATCCAGGAGATGGAGGTCCGCACCCTGTTGTCCGGCGAGTACGACTCCCGGGAGGCGCTGGTCGCCATCCGGGCCGGGGCCGGCGGGGTGGACGCGGCGGACTTCGCCGAGATGCTGCTGCGGATGTACCTGCGCTGGGCCGAGCGGCACGGCTACCCGACCGAGGTCTACGAGACCTCGTACGCCGAGGAGGCCGGGCTGAAGTCCGCCACCTTCGCGGTCAAGGTCCCGTACGCCTACGGCACGCTCAGCGTCGAGTCGGGCACCCACCGGCTGGTCCGGATCAGCCCGTTCGACAACCAGGGCCGCCGGCAGACCAGCTTCGCCGGGGTGGAGGTGCTGCCGGTGACCGAGCAGACCGACCACATCGACATCCCCGAGAACGAGGTGCGGGTCGACGTCTACCGCTCCTCTGGTCCGGGTGGGCAGAGCGTCAACACCACCGACTCGGCGGTCCGGCTGACCCACATCCCGACCGGCATCGTGGTGACCTGCCAGAACGAGAAGTCCCAGCTGCAGAACAAGGCCTCCGCGCTGCGGGTGCTGCAGTCCCGGCTGCTGGAGCGCAAGCGCCAGGAGGAGCAGGCCAAGCTGGAGGGGCTCAAGGAGAACGCCGCCGGCTCCTGGGGCGACCAGATGCGCTCGTACGTCCTGCACCCCTATCAGATGGTGAAGGATCTGCGCACCGAGCAGGAGACGGGCAATCCGTCCTCGGTCTTCGACGGCGAACTGGACAGCTTCATCGAAGCGGGCATCCGGTGGCGCAAGCAGCGCCAGCTCGCCGGCGACGGTGCGTGATCGACTGCGGGCGGAGCGCGTCATCGATCTTCCCGGCAGGCACTAAATTGATGACGCGCCCCGCTCTCGGGGGCGTGGGGCTTGGCTCTCCGGTTACACCGCGTAGACTCACGACCGTGATTCAGCTTGAGCAAGTGACGAAGACGTACCCGAAGGCGTCCCGGCCTTCGCTCGACAACGTGTCCGTCTCGATCGAGAAGGGCGAGTTCGTCTTCTTCATCGGTCCATCCGGCTCCGGCAAGTCCACGATCATCAAGATGCTGCTGCACGAGGTCGCCCCCAACAAGGGGCGGGTCCTCGTCAACAGCAAGGACGTCACCGCGATGCGTTCCTGGAAGCGACCCCACTTCCGGCGTTCCATCGGCTGTGTCTTCCAGGACTTCCGGCTGCTGCCGAACCGCACCGCCTACGAGAACGTGGCGTTCGCCCTCGAGGTGATCGGCAAGACCAAGGCGGTCGCCCGCCGGGTCGTGCCGGAGGTGCTGGAGCTGGTCGGGCTCGGTGGCAAGGAGCACCGCTACCCGCACGAGCTCTCCGGTGGAGAGCAGCAGCGGGTCGCCGTCGCCCGGGCGTTCGTGAACCGCCCGCTGATCCTGCTGGCGGACGAGCCGACCGGAAACCTGGACCCGGACACCTCGATCGAGATCATGCGTCTGCTGGACCGGATCAACCGCACCGGCACGACCGTCGTGATGGTCACGCACGACTCCAACATCGTGAACCAGATGCGCCGCCGCGTCGTAGAGATCGAGAGCGGCCGGATCGTGCGCGACCAGGCCCGCGGCGTCTACGGGTGAGCCGGCGCTCCGCCCCTGCCCGCCCTGACGACGAACATCTCATGCCGTTGACCCGGAGGAATTCCCGATGCGCTTGAAATACGTCCTGTCCGAGGTACTGGTCGGACTGTGGCGCAACGTGACCATGACCATCGCGATGATCATCACGCTGGCGGTGTCGCTGACCATGCTCGGCGCCAGCGGTCTGATGTACCGCCAAGTCGGCGACATGAAGGACCTCTACTACAAGAACATCGAGGTCTCGATCTTCCTCGACACCCAGGTCAGCGACCAGCAGCGCACCGACCTCGACGCGAAGCTGAAGAGCGACCCCCTGGTCAGGGAGGTCACGTACGTCAACAAGGACGAGGCGTACAAGCGCTTCCAGGAGATGTTCCAGGACGCCCCCGACCTGCTGAGCGCCGTCAAGGCGGACAGCCTGCCCGAGTCGTTCCGGCTCAAGCTGGTCAATCCGGAGCAGTACAAGAACATCTACGACCAGTACAAGGACACCGCGGGTGTCGATGAGATCGTCGACCAGAGCCGGCTGCTGGACAAGATCTTCAACGTCCTCACCGCGATCCAGAACATCGCCCTGGCCGCCGCCATCGTGATGGCCGTCGCCGCCCTGTTGCTGGTCGCCAACACCATCCAGGTGGCGGCGTACAGCAAGCGGCGCGAGGTGGCGGTGATGAAGCTGGTCGGGGCGTCCAACTGGTTCATCCAGGCACCGTTCGTGCTGGAGGCGGTGGTCGCCGGTCTGATCGGTTCGCTGCTCGGCCTGGTTGCTCTGATAGCCGCGAAGTATCTCCTCTTCGACGGGTCGCTGAAGGCGCTGCAGGGTCTGCTCTCCCCGGTCACCTGGAGCGACATCCTGTTCATGTTCCCGCTGATGGCGGGCGTCGGCGGTCTGATCAGCGCGGCGACCGCGTGGATCACGCTCCGGTTCTACCTGCGGGTCTAGGCACCCTACGGGTCATCTCGCGGCATCAAGGGCCCGTCTGCGCCAGGAATAATTGGCGCGGGCGGGCCCTTGTCTCTCAGGTAGCATGATCTCCGCCGTCCGGCAGGGAGCACGTCGTGCGAGGGGCCGGATCCGATCGGGAAGGGGGTGGGGCCGATGCCACGGGAAAAGGGTCGCAAGGTCGTCGCCTCCAACAGGAAGGCGCGGCACGACTACGCCATCCTCGACACGTACGAGGCGGGCATGGCGTTGACCGGCACCGAGGTCAAATCGCTGCGCGCCGGTCGCGCGTCGCTGGTGGACGCGTTCGCGCAGGAGCGCAGCGGCGAGCTCTACCTGCACGGGATGCACATCCCCGAGTACACCCAGGGCACCTGGACCAACCACGAGCCTCGGCGTACCCGCAAGCTGCTGCTCAACCGGATGGAGATCGACCGGCTGATCGGCAAGACGCGCGAGGGTGGGCTCACCATGGTGCCGCTGCAGGTCTACTTCTCCGACGGCTGGGCGAAGGTGGAAATCGCCCTGGCCAAGGGTAAGAAGTCGTACGACAAGCGCCAGGACCTGGCCAAGCGGGACGCGGACCGGGAGATCGCCCGGACCGCGGGCCGGCGTGGCAAGGGAATGGACGACTGATTTGTCTGCTTTGCCCCCGACGGATGATCTCGGCGGGGCTCCGGGATGAATCCCGTTGCGGCAGGCGTTAGGCTAGGTAGTGCTGCTACAGGGGCAGCCCTTCTGGGGGGTGACTGGTTTCGACTTTGTACGTGGCGTCAGGGGAAGCGAGCCGAGGAAGCCGACGTCGTCTCGAGAATCGGTCGTCGGAAACTTATAAGCGCCAAGAACAATCGCGCTGACTTCGCTCTCGCCGCCTGAGGCGAGTAGCTAAGTCTGTCGGCCTGGGAGCGCCTTCGACCCAGTTAGCCGGCATCAGTTAGAAGGCTGGCCAATCAGACCCGGTCGCGGGGTCCGTGCGGCGAGATTAATCAGCGACTGGGCCCGTCACACCAACTTGCTCGCGTGAGCGGTGGGGCCGAGTAGAGGCATAGCGAGCTGCGCTCGGAGAAGCCCTGACAAGGCGGCGAAGGACCCGGGTTCGATTCCCGGCACCTCCACCCCCATGTGCGCCCCGGTCCACCTGGACCGGGGCGCACAGTCGTTTCCCGGGTCGGTGCGCAGACTGCACGGTGCGTGGCGCGGTGCCCAGGGGGCCTGCCTCCTGTCGTCCGTGGGGCATACGCTGCCGCCTGTGACCAAGGAGAAGCTGCGTCTGTCGGTGGGAGCGTCGCCCGCCCAACGCGCCGTTGCCGTCGTGTTCGGGTTGGTATTCGCCGCCGTCGGCGCGGCGTTCGTGACGCTGCCGGTGGTCGCCGCCGGGCTGTTGCGCCGGCTGGTCGGCGCCGACGACGGCCTCACCACGTACGAGAACGCCCGTGACCTCCCACCGGGGATGTTGCCCCCCGAACTGCAGGATTCGTCGGCGGGTGGCAGCGGCTGGGACGGCGCCGGGCCGGGGCCGGCTCTGCTCCTCGGCCTGTTCGGCGTCCCCTTCGTGCTGCTCGGCTTGATCATGGCGCTGCGGGCGCTGGGCGCGGCGGCCTGGCTCGACGGCACGAGGGTGCGGGTCCGCGGCGCGCTCGGCACCCGGGCCGTCGACCTGTCCAGGGCGGAGATCACCGCCGAGGTCGCCCCGCTTCGGCACGGCGACGACGACGCCTACCCGACAGCCCACCTGGGGCGCGCGATCATCGCGCGGGATCCTGACGTCGGATGTAAGGTCACCATCCCGCTGCAGGGCACCGGGCTGGCGACGCTGCCCCCGCACGAGCTGCGGGCGCTCGCCGACGCGATGACGGTCGGCCGGCCCGCGGACGGGCGCGACGGGGACGCGCACTCCATCGCCCGACAGTTGCGCACGATGGCGGACAACCCGCTGGGCCTGTGAGACCAGGTCTTCCGCCGGCTCGACCGGTCGTGGAGCGGGCGCGGGGATGCAAAGCGCGACGGTCGCGGGTGGCTGGTGAGGCTGGTGGGACAGCCGTGACGTTTGGTACAAATGAGGTCTGTCCCGGCCCTGGACAGGGCTGACCTGCGGGTTCACCATCGGCGTACGCGGTCGAAGCGCAGCGGGAGGTGCCCATGGTCACCGGTCCGATCCAGCAGCCGTCCGTCGTCACGCCGACGGCTCGCACGCCCGCCGCGCGTCAGCACCGGCCCACCCTGCTCGGGGACGTCCACGCTCTCGCCCGAGCGATCGCCGTCCCGCCCGGGGAACCGTGCTGGCATGAGCGGGTGATCTGCTGCCTCGGGCCGGTGCGCCGGAGCTTCGGCGAGCACGTGCGGGTCACCGAGGGGCCCCACGGCCTCTATGCCGACCTGCTCACCCACGCGCCCCGGCTGACCCGTGGTGTGCTGCTGCTGACCCGCGAGCACGCCTCCATCGCCGCAGCGCTGGCCGCCCTCCAGCACGCCGTCGAGGTGCCTGGCGTGTCCGCCGACGAACTCCGCGGCCGGGTCGGTCACCTGCTGCGGGCCCTGTCCCGGCACCGGCAGCGCGGCGCCGACCTGATCTGGCAGGCGTACCAGACCGACCTCGGCGGGGAGACCTAGGGGAGCGCGGGAACCGGTGGGGCGGACGGTGCGTCCCATCGCCATGCGTCGAATGATCGCCCTGGTGGGTCTGTCCCTCGTGGTGCTGGCGGCCGGGTGCGCCCCGGCCGGGTCCGGGTCGTCCGGCGGTTCGGTCGGCACCAGCCCGGACCATCGCTGGGAGGGCTTCTACCAGCGGGCCGGCGAGGTGGCGGAGTCCTGGCGACCCGGCACGGCCTGGTCCTCCGGGTACGTCCCGATGCAGGATCCCACCGTGCTGACCGGCGACCCCACATTCAATCCGGACACCGAGCAGGCGTTCCTGGCCGGCTGGTACCGCGAACAGATCGCCGTGCCGACCGCCCGTCCCGCCGACGGCACGATCCGGTTCCCCGGCGGCACGCTGAGCGTCCCACTGGTCAGCGCCGCCGAGGCGTACCGGCAGCTGGACCAGGGCGACCCGCCGCCGTGCGAGGGCCGGCCGCAGGAGCCCGGCCGGCCGAAGGAGCCCGGCCCGACCATCGAGCCGGGCCCGGACGGCATGGTCAGCAGCGTTCCGCAGTCGGCCTGCATCCCACTGACCGTCACCGCGGTGAAGCTCGGCACCGTGTCGGTGCGGACCAGTCGTGGTACGGCGGAGGTGCCGGCCTGGCTGTTCACCGTGGAGGAGTTGGCCGTGCCGGTGGCCCGGCTCGCCGTCGCCCCGAGCGCGGTCACCGCCGTACCCGAGGGGGTGGCGCCGACCCGGCAGGGGCCGGACGGCGTCGTCGGCGCGCAGGATCTGCGGGCGGTCGACGGCGCGCGGCTGACCTACCGGCTCGGCGTGGGCGCCTGCGACACCGGCGTCACCCCGCTGGTGGAGGAACGCGACGAGGTGGTGGTGGTCGGTGGCGGGGTGACCCGTTCCACCGGCGTCTGCACCGACCAGCTCAAGCTCGAACCGGTCACCGTCACCCTCAGCGCGCCGCTGGGCGCGCGGCCGGTGCTGGACGTGCTCACCGGCAGGCCGCTGACCGTCGCGGCCCGCTGACCGGCCGGCCGCGGATCCCGCCATCCGACGACCGGGCCCCGGCCCCGCGGACGAGGTCGGCTCGCGGTTAAAGGATGCGCGGGACGTCGGTGCTGATCGGCACCGGCAGCACGGTCGGCCGGTCGGCGGCCAGCGCGACGGCCAGCGCCTCGCCGAGTTGCTCCGGCGTCTCCACCACCGTCGTGGCGCAGCCGTAGCCGTGGGCCACCGCGGTGATGTCCAGGCCGGGCAGGTCCAGTCCGGGTACCCCGGGCGTCTCCTTCAGGTCGGCGAACGCCTTGAGGATCGCGTACTGGTGGTTGACCGGCACCACGACGGCGATCGGCAGCCGCAGCCGCGCGGCGGTCCAGAGCGCCTGTACGGAGTAGTGGAACGAGCCGTCACCGATCACCGCGACCACCGGACGGCCCCGACCGGTGTCCCGCTCGGCCAGCGCGATGCCGACCGCCGCCGCCAGTCCGAAGCCGAGGCCGCCGCTGGCCATGGTGAAGTACGACGCGGGTCGGGTGATCCGCAGCCGGCGGCGCAGCGCGGTCAGGTTGGACGGTGACTCCTGGACCAGCACCCCGTCGGCCGGCCAGTGCCGGGCCAGCGCGGCGAAGAGCGCGTCGGCGCTGAGCGGGGTGGTGACCTCCGGCGGCTCCGGCGCGGGTCGGGCGGCGGCGGTGACCGGTCCGCGGCCGGCACCAGGTCGACCAGCGCGGCGAGGGTCAGCCCGGCGTCGCCGAGCAGGCTGTCGCCGACCGGCGCCCGGGCCGCCTCGTCCGGGTCTCGGTGACATGCAGCAGCCGGGCGTCGGCGGGCAGGTAGTCGCCGGGCACATGCGGGTAGTAGCGGAACACCGGTGCGCCGACGACCAGCACGGTGTCG
>JAEVHO010000115.1 GCA_016802835.1 Micromonospora sp. ATA32
CGGCGAGCGCGATCGCACCGGAGCCGCTGCACAGGTCCACCACCAGCGGCGCCTCGGAGTGCCGGCCCTGCGCCACCCCCCAGCCGGCGAGCAGCTCGGTCTCCGGCCGGGGCACGAAGACCCCCGGGCCGACCGGCGAGCTCCAGGTGGCGGAAGCCGGCGCTGCCGGTCAGGTGCTGCAACGGCTCCCGGGCGGCCGGCGGGCGACCAGCTCCCCGGTAGCGGGCGAGCTGCCCGGCGCTGAACCCGTCGGCCAGCGCCAGCCGGCCCCGGGGCACGTCGAGCACGTACGCCGCCAGCAGCTCCGCCTCGGCGCGGGCCGCCTCCACCCCGGCGGCGGCGAGGTCCCGGGCCGCGTCGACCACCGCCACGGAGGGCCGGCGGCGTTCTGTCCCTTCGGACGGGTGTTGCGGGAAGGAGGTCACGACATAATCATGAAGCGTCGCGGTTCACATCACGAGCGGGTGCGTCCGGAGGCACACCGACAGGAGGTTCGCGGGTGGGCTGGCTCGACCGGGTCGATGACCAGGTTGACGCCCTCAGCCGTGCCCGCACTTTGCAGGAGGAAAGCTGCTCGGCGGAGTCGTACGTGATCCTCGAGCACGTCATCCGCACCACCACCGACCCGTACGCGCGGGCCGACGCCCTGGTGCAGCGCCTCTCCGCCCTGATCAATCTCGGTCGCACCGCGGAATACACCCGGGCCATCGAGGAGGCCTCGAACGCCGTCCGAGACCTGGCCGAGCCCTACCTGCACGGGCACCTCAACGCGCTGGCCGCGCTCGCCGCGCACCACCAGGGGGCGCTCGACCGGTGCGTCACCCACCTGGTCAAGGCGGCCCGGGCGCTGGGCGCGGTCGAGGACCCCGACCGGGACACCGCCTGGGGCTGGCACGACCTGGCCATGGCGTACTCCTACCTCAGCTTCCACGGGTACGCCCTCGGCGCCATCGAACGGGCCCGCCAGCTGGGGCTGGCCGCCGGCATCCCGGAGGAGACCTTCGCCGCGCCGGGCATCCGGCTGCGCAACGCGTCGCCCTCGACCACAACGGCGACAGCGACGGCTGCCTGCGGGTGCTGCGCGACGTCGCCGGTGACCTGAACCGGTTCCTGCGCGGCGGGCAGGGCGGCCGGCTGCGCCCGAGCAGCCTGGCCGCGTACGGCTACGCCGCTGCCCGGCGGGCCGCCCTCGGCGACCACGTGGAGTCCGGCACCGACGCCGACCCGGTCCGGCTGCTCGGTCACGGTGGGGACAGCGCCCGGGCCCGGGACATGCGCCAGCTCGGTCAGGTCTGCCTGGCCATCGCCGCCGGCCGGCCGATCGAGGCGGTCACCCGATTGGAGGCCGCCCGGGTTTCCCACGAGACCCTGGGCGCGGCCGAGCCCGCCCGGCTGCGCAGCATCGCCCTGGCCCGGGCGGGCGACCACGCCGCGGCGCACCGGGCCGACCGGCACGCGTTCCGGCTCGCCGCCCAGCGCAACGACCGGCTCCGGGACGTCTACATCGACGGCATCGCCGCCCGGATCGACCACGAGGAGATGCGCCGCGAGGCGGCGCGGTACGAGGGCGAGGCGCTGACCGACCCGCTGACCGGGCTGCCCAACCGGCGCCGGCTGGAGCGGTACATCGCGGCGGTGGTGTCCCGGGGCGAGCAGGTGGTGATCGGCGTCTGCGACCTCGACGGCTTCAAGGCGGTCAACACCCGGCACGGCCACCACTCGGGCGACCTGGTGCTGCAGCGCATCGCCGGAGTGATCAACCGGGTGATGCGGCGCGGCGACTTCGTGGCCCGCTACGGCGGCGACGAGTTCGTGGTGGTGCTGCCCGGCGCGGGGATGGCCGAGGCGGCCGAGGTGGCCCGGCGGATCGGCGCGGCGGTACGTACCGAGGACTGGGAGTCGCTGGTACCCGGCACGCCGGTCGGGGTCAGCATCGGCTTCGCCGAGGTCAGCGGTTCGGGGGCCCGCGACGCGCTGGGCGCCGCCTTCGAGGTCGCCGACCGGGAGATGTTGCGCGCCAAGGCCCGCCCCCGCGCCTCTGAGCCCGGGCGGCGGCCGGTGGGTCAGCGCCGGCTGAGCTCGGTGTCGCCGGCCAGCCGGGCGGCGCGATCGGCCTCGGCCAGCGCGTCCAGCACGCCGTCCAGCTCACCGGCGAGGGCCAGATCGAGGTTGTACGCGGTGTAGCCGATCCGGTGGTCGGTGATCCGGTTCTGCGGGAAGTTGTAGGTGCGGATCCGCTCCGAGCGGTCCACGGTGCGGACCTGCGCCTTGCGCGCGTCCGAGGCGGCCGCGTCGGCCTGCTCCTGGGCGGCGGCGAGCAGCCGGGCCCGCAGGATCCGCATGGCCTGCTCCCGGTTCTGCAGCTGGGACTTCTCGTTCTGGCAGGAGACCACGATGCCGGTCGGCACGTGGGTGATCCGGACCGCGGAGTCGGTGGTGTTCACCGACTGTCCGCCGGGCCCGGACGACCGGAACACGTCGATCCGCAGCTCGTTCGGGTCGATCGTGACGTCGACGTCCTCGGCCTCCGGCAGCACCAGGACGCCGGCAGCGCTGGTGTGGATCCGGCCCTGCGACTCGGTGACCGGGACGCGCTGCACCCGGTGCACCCCGCCCTCCCACTTGAGCCGGGACCAGACGCCGTTGCCGCCCTCCGGCACGCCCTTGGTCTTGATCGCCAGCGAGACGTCCTTCACCCCGCCCAGGTCGGAGTCCTGCGCGTCGATCACCTCGGTGAGCCAGCCGTGCCGCTCGGCGTACCGGGTGTACATCCGCAGCAGGTCGGCGGCGAACAGCGCCGACTCCTCGCCGCCCTCGCCGGCCTTGATCTCGACGATGACGTCCTTGGCGTCGTGTGGGTCACGCGGGATCAGCAGCTCCGCGAGCCGCTCCTCGAGCGCCGGCAGGGTCGCCGCGATCGACTCGGTCTCGGCGGCGAAGGACGGGTCCTCGGCGGCCAGTTCACGTGCGGCGATCAGGTCCGCCCGGGCCTGCTCCAGCTCCCCCGCGGCCTTGTGCAGCGGCACCAGTTCGGCGTACCTGCGGCCGACGCGGCGAGCCGTGTTCTGGTCGGCGTGGATGGCCGGATCGGCCAGCCGCTTCTCCATCTCGGCGTACTCGTCGAGAAGGGCGGCCAGGCGCTCGCTGCTCATGTGGGGAATGCTCCTTCGACGACGACCAGGGGGAAAACGGGGCGGAACGGACGAGCGCCCGTGCCCGGCACGAAGCCGGACACGGGCGCTGTCGGAAGAGCTACTTGGCCTTCTTCGCCTGAACCTTGGCGTACTTCTGCTGGAACTTCGCGACCCGGCCGGCGGTGTCGAGAACGCGCTGCTTACCGGTGTAGAACGGGTGGCAGGCGCTGCAGGTCTCGACGCTGATCGAGCCGCCCTTGGCGGTGCTGCGGGTCGTGAAGGAGTTACCGCAGGAGCACTTGACCTCGGTGGTCGTGTACTCCGGGTGGATGGTGGGCTTCATGTCGCCTCGGTCCTCTCGTGGGTGGTCGCCGGGTCGCCGTGGGCACCGACGCGCCGCGCGCGCCGGGCTCGGGCGTGAACCGGAACCGGTGGCCGATTGACCAGTGTGCCATGGGCATGCGCCAGCCCGGAAACCGGGCCGCACAGCAGGTCCGATGTCGTCAACGTACGCCCGCACTGCCGCATTCCCGCCCGGCCCGCGGGCATTCGTCGCCCCGCCCGCCGCCCGGTCCCCAGGTCGTACGGTGAAGGCGCGGCCGGCGTCCGACCGGGGCGCGACCCGGACGAACGGGGGTGCGGGGTTGACCCGTCTGATCGCGACCCGCGGGTTACCCGCGTCCGGCAAGACCACCTTCGCCCGCCGGCTGCAGCCGGGCGTCGTCCGGGTCAATCGGGACGACCTGCGCCGGATGCTGCACGGTGAGCGGCTCTTCACCCAGTGGGCGGAATTCCAGGTGACCATCGCCCAGCGGGCTCAGGTCGAGGCACTGCTGCGGGCCCGGGTGAGCGTGTGCGTGGACGACACCAACCTACGGTCGCGCACGCTGCGGGACTGGGCCGAGCTGGCCGACCGGCTGGGTGCGGAGTTCGAGGTGCACGACTTCACCGACGTGCCGCTGGAGGAGTGCCTGCGCCGCGACGCGGAGCGGCCGGAGGCCGACCGGGTCGGCGAGGCGGCGATCCGCCGGCTGCACGAGCGCTACCTGGCCGGACGTCCGCTGCCGCTGCCGGTCCCGCAGGCCCGTCCCGGGTCTCCGGCGACCGTCCACGACGCGCCGCCCGATCCGCCGGAGATCGTGCTGGTGGACATCGACGGGACGGTGGCGCTCAACGTCTCCCGCAGCCCGTACGACATGACCCGAGTGGGCGAGGACGCGCCGAACGAGGCGGTGATCGCGGCGGTCCGGGCGATGCACGCCGCCGGGTACGGGGTGGTCTTCTGCTCCGGGCGCGACGCCTCGACCCGTGCCGCCACCGCGGCCTGGCTCGACCGACACGTCAAGGTGCCGTACCTGGCCCTGCACCTGCGGGCGCTCGGCGACACCCGCAAGGACTCGGTGGTCAAGCGGGAGATCTACGAGCGGGAGATCCGGGACCGGTACCGGGTGGTCGGCGTCTTCGACGACCGGATGCAGGTGGTGCGGATGTGGCGCGCGCTCGGGCTGACCGTCTTCCAGGTCGCCGAGGGCGACTTCTGAGCCGACCGCCGTCAACTCTCCCCGCGCCTCGCGGTCAGGCGACCGTCAGGCGGCGGGCGCCTCCCGGGTCGCCTGACCGGCGGTGAGGGTGATGGCGGCCTCGGCGCGGACGCCGTTGACCGTCACCGCCAGGAGCACCTGGGCGCCGGGCCGGATCGCGGTCAGCCGACCGCTGGCCGGGTCGAACCGGGCCACGTGCCACGGCCGGAGCCCGGCGGCCGAGCCGATGTGCACGTTCGGCGAGCCGCCCAGTCGGCGCTGACCGGCGCGGCGACCGGGACGGTCCGCCCGCCGGGCTGGCCCAGCGACGCGCTGACGGTGGCCGGCGCGCGACCGCCACGGTGGCCGGGGCGGTCAGCGCGAGCCGGTCGACGTGGGCGTGGAACTCCGCGTCGATCCAGGCCGGTCCCTCGGAAAGCGGGTCGCGCCGGGCCCGGCCCGCCTCCGCCGGGGTCACCGGGTCCACGCCGAACTCGGTCCAGCCGGTGAATCCGCCGAGCTGCGGGGGCGTCGACGGGTTCTTCCCGGAGTTGCCGTTGATCACGTAGGGCACCCCGTCCACCCGGTCGGCGTGGAAGGTGCCGACGTGCCCGCCGACGAAGAGCGCGCCCTTGCCGGTGGAGTGCTGGAAGTCGGCCAGCCACTGCTCCAGCAGCGCGGCCTCCTTCCGGTCGCCGAGCTGGCTGGCCTTCGCGGGGCTGGGGTCGCGCGGCGGGTGGTGGTGCAGGACGACCACCGAGCCGACGGCGGGGTCGGCGGCGGCGGAGTCCAGCGCGTCCCGCAGCATCCGCACCTGGTCGAAGCCGCCGCCGCGCAGCGAGCCGGTGGACGAGTCCAGCGTGACGAACCGGGTGCCCTGGTGGTCGAAGACCCGCGAGGTGTCCCCGAAGACGGCCCGGAAGTTGCCGATCGGCGCACCCATGATCTCGTGGTTGCCCGGGACGTAGTAGTACGGCAGCTCGCCGCCCAGCTCCTCGTCGAGGATCCGCTTCGCCAGGGCGAAGTCCGCCGGGTAGGCGGTGTCCACGAAGTCACCGTCGATCACCAGGAAATCCGGCTTCGCCGCCTTGACCTCGCGTAGCGTCCGGCGGGCCTGGGCGACCAGGTCGCTGTCCGGGTCGGCCGCGACGAACTGGGCGTCGGACATCACCGCGAACCGCCAGGGCGCGCCGTCCACCGTGCCGTCGCGCAGCACCACCCGGTCGGTGCGCGGCGCCTCGGCCGGCTGCTCGACGGTCGGCGGCACCTTCGCGACCAGGTCGTCGATGACGATCTCGCTGGCGTACTGGGCCGCCGGGTTGGTCTCCGCGACGTAGAACCGGCGTACCCGGACCGGGTACCGCACGCCGGCCGGCACCGCGAACTCGACGTACCGCCACCCGGTCCAGGTGATCAACGGACCGCGCAGCACGTGCTGGGTGTCCTGCGCGTCGTGCAGGTGCAGGCTGGGCCACTCGCCCCTGCCGTTGCCGTTGATCCACATCCCGAACGCCTGCGGCTGGCCGGGCACCTCGATCCAGGCCGGCGGGTCCGCGTACGCGGCCCGGGTGCCGGTGGACTGGCCGAAGTCGTACGTCATCCGCAGGCCGGAACCGGTGTGGCCGGGCGCGGGCGAGACGGAGCCGCTGGCCCGGGCCTGGCTGAATTTCCAGGCCGCCGCGTCGTCGAAGGTTGCCACCGGCACGTCGGTCAGCCCGACGGTGACGGGCAGGACCGTGCTGCTCCCGCCGACGTGGACGGTGATCAGGGCGGAGCCGCTGGCGGCGAGCGCCTTCACCGCCAGGTTGCCGTCGCCGGTCGGGGTGACCTCGAGCAGCTGGCGGTCGTACTCCAGCCTGAGATCGGCGGGCTCGATCGGCGCGGTGTTGCCCTCGGCGTCGTGGCCGACCACCCCGAACAGGCCGCTGTCCCCTTCCCGGGTCAGCCCGACCCGCTCTGCGGTGGAGTCGATCCGGGCCAGCGGCCCGAGCACGGTGAGGTCGAGCTGTCCGCTCGCTCCCCCCGCGCCAGGCGGTGACCGTGCTGCGGCCGGGCGCCCCGCCCCGGAAGAGACCGTCGTCCACGGTGCCGTGCCAGGCCGGCACGGCCCGCCACCGCGGCGCGCCGGCCGCCGGACCGTACGTCTCGTCGTAGCCGGCGGCGGTCAGCCGCCGGGTCAGTCCGGGGAAGACCCGGTCCGGCCGGCCACCCCGGACCGGCGCCACGCCGGGCGCCGCGGTCGGGTCGCTCGCGGTCTCCAGCCAGTACCCGGTGAGCCGGCCACTGCCCTTCGGGGCGTAGATGGCCAGGCCGTTGGGGACCGGGCGCTCGCTGCCGTCGGACGGGCTGTTCTCGACCTCCACGGCCGGCGCGCCCGGTTTCCGGGCGAGCAGCGTGGAGGAGCCGCCACCGTCGAGGTTCAACGCGTGGTGGGCGCCGAGTTCGGCCATCATCCGGCCCATCTCGGTCTGGGTCACGCCCCGGCTGTCCACCTGCCGGCCGTCCACGGTGAGCATGATCATGCGACGGCCGTCGGCGGAGAAACCGACTGCGGTACGGGGCGCCAGGGTCGGGTCGGCGATGGACTGCACCACCCCGTCCCGGACCAGCACGTTACCGCCGCCGACCGCCGCGTGCAGGCTGCTGCCGTCGGAGGGCTTCGGCTTCCAGGCGACGGTGACCGGGTCGCCCGGGCGCAGCGCGGCGAGCGCATCGGCGCGCCGTCGCGGCCCAGCAGGAGGTGGTCCCGGCCGGGATGGGACCGGTGCCCGGCGCGGCTGGCGACGGCGGCGACCGGCCGTCGGTCACCGCGACCTCGGTGACCGGCCGCGCCGTCGACCGCCCGCTGCCGCGGGTACGACCCCCAGAGCGCGGTGAAGACGCCGATGCCGTTCGCCTGGACCATGTTGTTGAACTGGGTCACCGCGACGGGCCCGCCGGGCAGGGTGGCGGTGCCGTCGAAGTTCACCTGGATCACCCGGCCCAGGCCGTCGGCGGTGATGGCGGCGGCGTTGGTGTGGCCGGTGACCGGCGACTGGACCAGCTCGCCGTCCCGGATGCCGACGCCCTGCGCCGCCCCGGAGTTGTTGATGTCGAAGAAGTCCCCGTTGACCGCGGCCACCGCCCCGGACCGGTTCACCGCCTCGCGCAGCGGCTCGTCCCGGGTCACCGCGCCGGAGTTCACGTAGTCGACGGTGACCCCGCCGGAGAGGTCGGCGGTGAGCGCGTCGGCGCGCAGCCAGCCGGCCGCGTCGTACCGGTCGAAGGAGGTGAGGTCGAGGCCGGGGGCGATCGGCCGAGTGGTCCTGGTGGTCTCCAGGCCGCCGGCCGGTTCCACCCCGGCACCGGTGCGGGGGGCGGCGCCCGTGGCCACGGCCGGGTCGCGGGCCAGCGTGACGGCGCGGGCCGGGTACGAGGAGGCGGCGGGCGAGTCCTCGGTGGCGGTGCCCGCCGCGCCGTTCGGCGGCGCGGAGGAGCCTGCGGTTGCCGGCGCCGGAGCGGCCACGGCAAGCAACGGCGTCAGCAGCAGGACGCCGGCGAGGTGGGCGGATCGACTGCGAGTACGCATGGACGTCAGTCAACCCGCTCATGAATGGAAGTTTCAATACCTGACGGCTGAACCGAAGGAAAACTTCACAGCGCGATGGCCGCGGATGCGGAGAAACGCAGCAGGGCACGGCCGATGCGGCCGTGCCCTGCTGGCGGTGTCAACCGGGTGTCACTCCCCCGGCGTGGACTTCGCGATCTGCATCAGGAACTCGATGTTGGTCCGGGACTGCTTGAGCCGGTCCAGCAGGAGGTCGAGCGCCGCCTGCGAGTCCAGCGAGTGCAGCACCTTGCGGAGCTTGTGGATGATGGCCAGCTCCTCCGGCGCGAACAGGACCTCTTCCTTACGCGTGCCGGACGGGTTGATGTCGATGGCCGGGAAGATCCGCTTGTCGGCGATCTTCCGGTCCAGCTTCAGCTCCGCGTTACCGGTGCCCTTGAACTCCTCGAAGATGACCGTGTCCGCCATGGAACCGGTCTCCACCAACGCGGTGGCGAGGATGGTCAGCGAGCCGCCGTTCTCGATGTTGCGGGCCGCACCGAGGAAGCGCTTCGGCGGGTAGAGCGCGGTGGAGTCGATACCACCCGACATGATCCGGCCGCTGGCCGGCGCCGCCAGGTTGTACGAGCGCCCGAGCCGGGTCACCGAGTCGAGCAGCACGACCACGTCGTGGCCCAGCTCGACCAACCGCTTCGCCCGCTCGATCGCCAGCTCGGCGATCGTGGTGTGGTCCTGCGGCGGCCGGTCGAACGTGGCCGCGATGACCTCGCCCTTCACCGAACGCTGCATGTCGGTGACCTCTTCAGGCCGCTCGTCCACCAGCACCACCATCAGGTGACACTCCGGGTTGTTGCGGGTGATCGCATTCGCGATCGCCTGCAGCACCATCGTCTTACCGGCCTTCGGCGGCGACACGATGAGCGCCCGCTGCCCCTTACCGATCGGCATCACCAGGTCGATCACCCGGGTGGTCAGGATGTGCGGCTCGGTCTCCAACCGCAGTCGCTCCTGCGGGTAGAGCGGGGTGAGCTTGTAGAACTCCGGCCGACGCCGGGCCTCCTCCGGCTCCATCCCGTTGATGGTGTCCAGCCGGACCAGCGGGTTGTACTTGTCCCGACGCTGGTCGCCGCTGCCACTGTCACGGGCGGCCCGGACCGCACCGGTGATCGCGTCACCGCGGCGCATGCCGTACTTCTTGATCTGGGACATCGAGACGTAGACGTCGTTCGGGCCGGCCAGGTAGCCGGTGGTCCGGACGAAGGCGTAGTTGTCGAGCACGTCGATGATGCCGGCCACCGGGACGAGCACGTCGTCCTCGCTGACCTGCGGCTCGCGCCCGCCGCCGTCGCCACCGACCTCGGAGCGCTCGCCCCGGCCGCGGCGGCGGTCACGGAAGCGGCTGCGCCGGCCACGCCGGCCGCCCTCGCCGTCGCGTCGCCGTCGTTGTCCCGCTCGACGCGCTGGCCGCGGTCGTTGCGGTCACCCCGGTCGTTGCGGTCACCGCGCTCGGCCCGCTCACCACGGTCGCGACCCTCGCCGCGCTGGGCACGCTCACCGGCTTCGGCGACGGGCTGCTCGGCACGCGGCTCGGCGGCCGGCGTGTCGGTCGTGGTCGTGGCGGCGGCCCGGCTGCGCCGGGTCCGGGTACGACCCTCGGTGCCGGCGGCAGCGGGCTGCCCCGTCGCCTGGTCGGCGTTCCGGCGCTCCGCGTCGGTCCGCTCCCCGGTCTCCCGCACCTCAGCGTGGACCTCATCACGGGCTGGGGCGGCCGCGGCCGCTACCTCGACCCGCGGTCGAGGGGTCCCGGTCGCGGCACCGCCCTGCCGCTCGGAAATTGCGCTGATCAGCTCGCCCTTACGCATGCGAGCCGTGCCGGAGATGCCGAGCGACGCGGCCAGGCTCTGCAGCTCCGGCAGCAGCATCGCCGACAGGCCGGTTCCGCTGCGCCGACGGCGCGCGGGGGCGGCGGTGTTGGCATCGCCAGCGACGTTGGAAACATCCGACGTCACGTCGGTGGTGTCGCTCAATGGATTCCTTCCCTCGATAGGCCGGGACTGCCCGGAGTCGAAAAGCCAGGTGGCCGGGCGGCCTCGGTTCACCCGCCTCGCATTGAGCGTCGCGGGAGTCTGTAACACAGCAGCCGGTCGGTATCCCGACTCACCAGACATCGGTGAGCAGGTCTCGCCGTCTGCGGCGACCTGTGGAACTGCGGCGCGGCGTGGGCCTTTGGCAGGGGTGACGGACTGACCGCCGAGAGCTTCGGGGGTGTGCCGCCCCGCAGGAGATCGCGTGCTTCGCGGCTGTGCTAAGTCTAGAGCGTAATCAACTCTTCCGACCTGCGGCAACAGGGTCCCGCTCGGCGTGTCCAAGTCTACCCCGGGCGAAGCTCGCGCCGCTCGCCTCTATCGACAACCGCCAGACCTGCCAACCTGTTCCCGGGTCGAAGCCCTCGGGCGGCTCGGTCAGGGCGAGCACGGTCGGACCCGCCCCACTGACCACAGCCGCCACATCCGCCGCACGCAACGCGCTCACCAGGGCATTGGTCCCGGGCATCCCGGCGGCACGGTAGCCCTGGTGCAGCCGGTCGACGGTGGCCGGCAGCAGCAGCGCCGGCTCGACGGTCAGGGCGTGCACCAGCAGCGCGGCCCGGCCGGCGTTGAATGCCGCGTCGGCGTGCGGCACGGCGGACGGCAGCGCCGCCCGGGCGGTGGCGGTCAATCCGCGCTCCTGCGGCACGAAGAGCGTCGGTCGCACCCCCTCCGCGACGGCCAGCGACACCGCACGGGCGCCGGACGGCTCGGTCCAGGCCAGGGTGAAGCCGCCGAGCAGGCACGGGGCGACGTTGTCGGGGTGGCCCTCGATCTCGGCGGCCAGCCGCAGCGCCCCGGCGTCGTCCAGCCGGGCCGCGCCGTCGGTGACCAGCGCGCGGGCGAGCAGCACGCCGGCGACGATCGCTGCGGACGACGAGCCCAGGCCGCGCGCCTGCGGGATCCGGTTGACGCACTCGAGCGCCAGCCCGGGCGGCTGCCCGCCGAGCGCATCGAAGGTGGCCTGCATGGCCACGGCCACCAGGTGCCGCTCGTCCTGCGGCAGCTGTCCGGCGCCCTGCCCGGTCACCGACACCCGGACCCCACCGGACGTCACCTCGGCGGCCACGTCATCGTAGAGCCCGAGGGCGAGCCCGAGCGCGTCGAACCCCGGCCCCAGGTTGGCGCTGGTGGCGGGGACCCGGACCCGGACCGGACCGGCTTCGAATGTCAACGGCACCGGCTCATGCTAGGGCCCGGGACCGACACATCCCCCGGCCCGCCCGGACCGTGGGAACCAGCGCGCGCCGAGCCGCCCGCCTCGGACCGTGGGAACCAGCGCCGCGCCGAGCCGCCGCCCGGGGCGGACCCCGGATCAGCGGTCATCGGGTGGCGGCCGGGTTCCGCTCGTCGACCGGGTCCGACAGGGACAACCGCCGGGTGGCGACCCGCCAGCCGACCGCGTAGACCAGGGTGACCAGGCCGCAGCCGGCCAGCACCACCCGCTCGTCCACCAGGTCGACCACCGACGCGACGACGAGCTGGCTGACCGAGATGGCCAGGGTCGCGAGCATCATGTCAGTGGCGAAGACCCGGCCCCGCAACCGGTCCGGCACCTCACCCTGCAGGGCGAAGTTCGACATCACCCAGTTGCTGCCACCCGCGAAGTGGGCGACGAAGACCAGCACCAGCACCAGCGGGAACCAGCTCACCGCCGAGGCTCCCAGGTAGGCCAGCCCGTACAGCGACATGGACAGCGCGAGCCCGGGCAGCAGCCAGGACCGGTTGGTCAGCACCCGGCGCATCAGGATCGGGCCGACCAGCGCGCCCGCGCCGCGGACGGCGAAGAGCAGCCCGGTGCCGACCGCGCCGACCCCGTACACCCCGGCGAGCAGCGGGAAGACGGTCAGCACGCCGTTGCCCAGGCCGACCGCGGACTTCACGGTGACCAGGGCCAGCACCCTCGGCCGGTGGCCGATGTAGCCCAGCGCCTCGCGGATTGCCGCCCAGGTGCGCTGCGTCGGCCGGTCGCTCTCACGGGGGGCCTGCAGGGGCCGGCGGATCAGCGCGGCGAGGCCGACGGCCAGCGCCAGGCCGGCCGCGGCCACCCAGAAGCAGGCGTACGGGCCGGCGGCCGCGCTCAGCACGCCGCCGAGCGAGGCGCCCACCACCGTCATGGTGCCCCAGGCGGAGCCCGCGACCGCGTTGCCGGCGGCCAGCTCCTCCGGGTCGAGCACGTTGGGCAGCGCCGCCTGGGCCGCCGGCGAGTAGAACGCCTTCGCCACCGCGACCACGCCGATCGCCGCCATCGCCAGCCACGCCGTGTCGGCGCTCCGGACGCCGAGCAGCAGCAGCACGCCGAGCAGGGCCGCGACGTTCGCGGCCATCATGATCTTCTTGCGGTCGAACCGGTCGGCGATGGTCCCGGTGTACGGCAGCAGCAGCGCCACGATGCCGGTGTCCACCGCCAGCACCAGCGCACCCCACACCCCGCTGCCGGTCAGCTTCGGCAGCAGCACGAGCAACGGCACCATGACGAACCAGTCGGCGCCGAAGACCACCAGCTCGGCCAGGAACAGATTGCGGAAGTTCCGGTTGCGGACCAGGACCGAGAGGGTGGGTGACACGTGCCGGAACGTTACCTGGCCCCTGCCACCGGGGCAGCGTGCTGGAGGAGTTGGGAAACCGTCACGAAGGTGTAGCCCCGGCCCCGCAACCCGGTGATCATGTCGGGCAGCCCGCGCAGCGCGACCAGCCGACGCGGGGTGCCGACGTCGTGTGCCAGCAGGATCGTGCCCGGCTGGACGTCGGCCACGATCCGCCGGGCGTGACCGGCCGGATCGTCGGGAAAGTCGCCCTCGACCATCTGCAGCGTCCAGAGCACCAGCCGGTAGTCCAGTCGGGCGGCGGCGTGCAGCACCGCACCGCCGAGGTGGCCGTACGGCGGGCGGACCAGCCGGGGCGGGGTGCCGACGACCTCGGTGATCGCGTCGTGCGCCCGCCGCAGGTCGTCGTGGACCGCGGTGGCGTCGAGGCGGGCCAGGTCCCGGTGCGCCCAACTGTGGTTGCCCACCTCGTGCCGGCCCAGCCGCCCCCGCAGCAGGTCGGCGTGCTGCCGCACCCGCTTGCCGACCAGGAAGAACGTGGCGGGCACGTCATACCGGTCGAGCGTGTCGAGCACCATCGGGGTCCACTGTGGCCGGGGACCGTCGTCGAAGGTGAGCGCGACCAGGCTGCTGCTCGTTCGCACCCCCCAGGACACCTCGACGGCGCCGGCGCCGACCTGCTGTAGCCGGTTGCCGAGGGTGGCGCTGGCCGGCCCGCCGGCGAGCG
>JAEVHO010000116.1 GCA_016802835.1 Micromonospora sp. ATA32
CCGGCCGACCGCCCGCTCTCCTATTGCGTGTCCGGACTGGACCGCAGCGGGAACGAGGGCCGACTCAGTGCGCCGATGCCCGTCGCCGCGCAGTAAGACCTTGGCGCGCCGGCATCAGACGTGCGTGATCACTCCCTTGCCGTACGAGGAGAGGGTCTTCTCCTTGTCGTCATGCATGAGGTAGAGGGCGAAGTTGTGGACTCCGATCTCCTTGAGCTCCTGCAGCCGGTCGATATGGGCTGACTCGGGGCCGACGAGGCAGAACCGGTCGACGATCTCATCGGGCACAAAGTCTGTGGACGGATTGCCGGCGCGGCCGTGGTGTGCGTAGTCGTAGCCGTCGCGGCCGCTGATGTAGTCGGTGAGCGCCTTTGGCACCACCCCGGCGTCGCCGTAGCGGGCGACCAGGTCAGCCACGTGGTTGCCGACCATGCCGCCGAACCAGCGCAGCTGATCCCGTTGGTGCGCGAGGTCCGTGCCCACGTAGGCGGGTGCGGCCACGCACATCGTGATCGAGTCGGGGTCTCGGCCGGCGTCGGTGGCCGCGTCGCGTACCGAGCCGATGGTCCAGCGGGCGATGTCGGGATCGGCTGTCTGCAGGATGAAGCCGTCGGCCTGCTCGCCGACCAGCCGCAGCGCTTTCGGGCCGTAGGCGGCCATCCAGATCTCCAGCTTGCCGTCACGCACCCACGGGATGCGCACCGGCGTGCCGTGGTGTTCGACCTCGTTGCCTTCGGCCAGCCCCTTGATCACGCGCATCGCCTGCTTGAGGGTGGCCAGGCTCGCCGGCGGTTGGCCGATGACCCGTCGGCCGAGTCGCCGCGGCCGATCCCGCACACGGTGCGGTTGCCGAACATGTCGTTGAGCGTGGCAAAAAGCGAGGCGGTGACGGACCAGTCGCGGGTGCTCGGATTGGTCACCATCGGCCCGACGATCAGGTGCCTGGTCGCTGCGAGCACCTGCGAATAGATGACGAACGGCTCCTGCCACAGCACGCAGGAGTCGAACGTCCACCCGTAGCGGAACCCGTTGTCCTCGGCGGCGGTGAGGCCCGCCACGACGTCGCGAGCGGGCGGGTCGGTCTGAAGTACGACACCGAAGTCCACGGCTTCTCCTTGTCAAACCAGGTATTGACTGAGATCGCGCTTCAGGAACGTGCCGTGTCCGGCCGCGCCGTGGAAGGCGTCGCCGTCGACGACGACCCGGCCGCGGGACAGCACGGTGGAGACCTTTCCGGTCAGCTCCATGCCCTCGTACGCGGAATAGTCCACGTTCATGTGGTGGGTGCTGGCGGACAAGGTCTGTCGGGCCGTCGGGTCGTACACCGTGATGTCCGCGTCCGCGCCCGGAGCGATGACGCCCTTGCGCGGGTAGAGGCCGAACATCCTGGCGGGCGTGGTCGAGCTGATCTCCACCCAGCGCGGCAGGGTGATCTCGCCCCGCACGACGCCCTGATAGAGCAGGTCCATCCGGTGCTCAACGCCCGGCATCCCGTTGGGGATTTTGGAGAAGTCTCCCCGGCCCAGCTCCTTCTGGTCCTTGAAGCAGAACGGGCAGTGGTCGGTGGACACCAGTGACAGGTCGTTGGTGCGCAGGCCCCGCCACAGTTCCGCCTGGTGCTCCCTTGGTCGCAACGGGGGAGAGGCGACGTACTTCGCGCCCTCGAAGTCGGGCCTGGCCAGATCATCCAGCGACAGGAACAGGTACTGCGGGCAGGTCTCCGCGAACACGTTCTGGCCCGTGTCGCGGGCCCGGGTGACCGCGTCCAGGGCGTGCGCGGCGGACAGGTGCACGATGTACAGCGGCGCGCCGGTGACCTTTGCCAGCGTGATCGCCCGCGAGGTGGCCTCGCCCTCGAGCTCGGGCGGCCGGGTCAGCCCGTGCTGCACGGGGTCTGTGCGCTGGCTCGCCAGTGCCTGCGCGACAAGCTGGTCGATGGCGATGCCGTTCTCCGCGTGCATCATGACCATCGAGCCGGTGTCCCGGGCCTTCTGCATCGCCCGCAGGATCTCCCCGTCCGTGGCGTAGAAGACCCCCGGATAGGCCATGAACATCTTGAATGTGTTGACGCCCGCGTCGATGCAGGACTCCATCTCCTTGAGAGACGTGTCGTTGACGTCAGAGACGATCATGTGGAACGCGTAGTCGATCGCACAGTTACCGTCGGCCTTGCTGTGCCACTTGTCCAGCGCGGACAGCAGGGAGGTTCCCTTGGCCTGTACGGCGAAGTCGACGATTGTCGTCGTGCCGCCCCAGGCTGCCGCGATCGTCCCGGTCTCGAACGTGTCCGCCGAGAAGGTGCCGCCGAACGGCATCTCCATGTGGGTGTGGCCGTCGATGCCGCCCGGCACCACGTACTTTCCGGCGGCGTCGATCACGCGCTCGGCGCCGGCCGCCCACTGCTCGGCCAGACCTGAGTCGGGCGCGGCAAGCGCCGCAATCCGCTCGCCCTCCACCAGCACGTCCGCCGGGTGAGCTCCCGTCGCGTTGACGACTGTTCCGTTGCGGATGAGGATGCTCACGGCTTCACCAGCGATTCGTAGGTGTCCGGCCGGCGGTCGCGGTAGAACGCCCACAGGTCCCGGACCTCGGCCAGCCTGTCCATGTCCAGATCGCGCACCACGACCTCTTCCTCGGTGTCCGACGCCGCCTCGCCGACGAGTTGCCCGCGCGGGTCGACGAAGTACGACTGGCCGTAGAAGTCGTTGTCGCCCAACGGTTCCACGCCGACCCGGTTGATCGTGCCGATGTAGTACTCGTTGGCGACCGCGGCGGCGGGTTGCTCCAGCCGCCACAGGTATTCCGACAGGCCCCGGCTGGTGGCGGAGGGGTTGAACACGATCTTCGCGCCGGCCAGCCCCAGTGCCCGCCAGCCTTCCGGGAAGTGCCGCTCGTAGCAGATGTAGACGCCGACGCGGCCCACGGCGGTGTCGAACACCGGATAGCCGAGGTTTCCGGGCTTGAAGTAAAACTTCTCCCAGAACCCCTTCACCTGCGGGATGTGGTTCTTGCGGTGCTTACCGAGGTAGGTGCCGTCGGCGTCGATGACGGCGGCGGTGTTGAAGTAGACGCCCGGCTGTTCCTGCTCGTACATCGGCACGATCAGCACCACGCCGTGCTGCTCGGCGACCTCGCGCATCAGCGCGGTCGTCGGCCCGTCCGGGATCGCCTCCGTGTACGAGTAGTAGTCGGCGTCCTGCACCTGGCAGAAGTAGGGGCCGTAGAACAACTCCTGCAGGCAGACGACCTGCGCGCCCTGGGACGCGGCGCTGCGGATGGCCTCGACCGCGTTGGCGATCATGGAGTCCTTGTCGCCGGTCCACTTCTGCTGCACCAGCCCGGCCCGGATGATGTTGCTCATCTGTTCTCCCCCTTTGCGTGGGCGGTGCGCGGAAGCGTCAGCGCCAGGTAGACGAGGAACGCGCCCACGAGACCGGCCACCCAGCTGTAGTCGTAGAGCGGTTTGAGGAACGGGATGAGCCCGCCCTCGGGGAACGGACCCTTACCGGGCGCGGAGTAGGCGCCGCCCACCGCGAGGACCGCGCCGACGACGGTGGCGAGGACAGCCGCCCAGTTCCAGCCGCCGGAGAACCAGTACCTGTCGTCGGGGCGGTAGAGCGCCGGCAACTGGAGGCTGGTGCGGTTGCGCACCCAGTAACCGGCGATGAGTACGCCGGCGACGGCACCGAGCAGGCCGCCGTAGAACCCGAGCCAGACGAAGATGTAGATGTTGGGGTCCTGCACCAGTCGCCAGGGCTGGATCAGGATGCCCAGCACGCCGGTGATCAGGCCCCCGGTCCGGAAGCTGACCAGCCGGGGCGCCGCGTTGGAGAAGTCGTAGGATGGGCTGACCGTGTTCGCCGCGACGTTCACCGACAACGTCGCCACCACGACGGTGAACAGGCCCAGCGCGACGACCAGCGGATTGTCGAACTTGGCCGCCAGCTGGATCGGGTCCCAGATCGCCTCGCCGTAGATCACGGCCGTGCCCGAAGTGATCACGATGGACAGGATGGCGAAGAACGACATCGTGGTGGGTAGGCCGAGGACCTGGCCGTACCCCTGCTGCCGCTGGCTGCCGCCGAAGCGGGTGAAGTCCGGAATGTTCAGCGAGAGCGTCGCCCAGAACGCGATCATCGCCATCAGCGAGGGTGCGAACAGCTTCCAGAAGTCCGCGCCCCAGCCCAGCTTCGACGGCTGGGACAGGATCGGGCCGGGCCCGCCGGCCTTGACCAAGACCCAGATCAGCAGGGCGATGGCGATCGCGATGACGAACGGTGCAGCCCAGTTCTCGAAGCGCCGCAGCGTGTCCATGCCCCGCCAGATGATCGCCATCTCGATCGCCCAGAAGAGGAAGAACGAGGCCCACAGCGTCCACGGGTAGTCCATGACCTTCCCCGCGTCGACCCACCAGGAGCCCAGCAGTTTGCCGGCGATGGCGTAGATCGCCTCGCCGCCGATCCAGGTTTGGATGCCGAACCAGCCGCAGGCGATGAAGGCGCGCAGCAGGGCCACGAGGTTGGCGCCGCGCACACCGTAGAATGCGCGGGCGAAGACAGGGAAAGGGATGCCGTACTTCGTGCCCGCGTGGCTGTTCAACAACATCGGGATCAGGACGAGCAGATTGCCCAGCGTGATCGTGAGGAAGGCCTGCACCCAGTTCATCCCGAGCTGGATGAGCCCGGCGGCGAGCAGATAGGTGGGGATGTTGTGCGCCATGCCGATCCACAGCGCCGCGAAGTTGTACGTGTTCCAGGTGCGCTTCTCGATCGGCACCGGGGCGAGTTCGTCGTTGAAGTAAGGGCTGCCGGCGATCGTGGAAAAGTCCCGCAACTCGACTCGGCCATCCGGATGAGTGATCTGTGTGCCTGGCTCGACCGCGGTGGTTTCGGCGGGGGGCAGGGGTTCAACGGCCATCGGTCACCTCCCTGTTACGCAGCTGCGACACTGGCCGACCAACCGGCTCATGCGCTCCTGGTGGGGCGGTTCAGCTCGATCTTTATCTCGGAATGGTGGGTGTCACGGACCCGCCACGGGCAGTGCCAAAGTGTCCACGCTTGCAATGATCGGGGCACACTCTGTCCACGGCATACCCGCACCGACCTGTCAACCGGCGCGGTGGATGGATTCCGGCCTCATGCTGGTCCTTGCCCCCGTCACGCCTCGTCGAGTTCGCGCACCAGGAGCGCGACGTACAGCGACAGCATGGACTCCGGGTCCTCCAGCGACACCCCGAGCACCTGCGCGATCCGCGACAGCTGCTGGTAGTAGGCCGTACGCGACAGGTGCGCGGCGGCGGCCGCCGCCGACTTGTTCCCACCCTGCTCGCAGAAGCAGCGCAGCAGCTCCACGAGCCGGCTGCGCTGGTTGGCGTCCCGCGCCAACAACGGACCCAGCTCCCGGTCCGCGAATGCTCGGACCCGCTCGTCCTCCCGCAACAGATGAAGCAGGCCCCGCAGGCGTACATTGTCGAGCTTGTGGTAGAGCTGCGTGCCGGGGGAGCGTAGGGCCGCCCCCGCCACATGGGCGGCCTCGCCCAAACTGCGGCGCACCTCGGCGACGTGTGACACCGTGGTGCCGACGGCCACCAGCACCGGAGCGGCCGCAGAGCGGTGCACCTCCCTGGCCAACCGGCGCAGTACCGCGTCGACCCCAGCCTGCGCTGGCAGCGACAACAACGCGCGAACGCTCGTGTCGTCGACGACGCCCACCAGGGCGGGCACGGCCACCCGCCGCGCAGCCAACGCGGTCGCCTCCGCGAGGTCGCGCAACACCTCCTGGGTGGCCAGCGCAGGGGCGCGTGGCGTCACGGTCCCGGGTCGGATCGCCACCCCGACCAGCTGCCGCCGCTCGAGGCCAACGCCCAGCGCGGCCGCGCGGGCGGCCAGATCCGGGGGCGGTACTGCCTGCCCGAGCAGTTGCGCGAGCAACATGCGGTGCGTCTGCCGCTCCAGACTCTCTCGATCACGCGCCACGAGCCGATGTACCGCCAGCGCCGACGCGGCCCGCTCTGCGACCACCACGTGCCGATGCGGCGGAGGATCCGGCGAGAGCAGGACCAGGCGCCCCCAGTCGGCGCCCTGCGCGCCGACCATCGTGACCAACCAGCCGGCCTCCTCGTCGTGGGCTGTGCGCTCCGGCGCGGCCACAGACCGGGACCGCTGACCCCAGTCGGCCAGCAGCTCGGTGGGATCCTGCCCGGCCGCGTCGTACGCGAGCACGTCGTGCCCCAGCGTCTCCAGCACGACCGGCAGTCCGGAGATCCTGGCTACCTCGCGCAGCACCTCGGCCGGCTCCGCCCCGGCCACCGTGAGCGACGTGAACGTCTCGTGCACCTGTTCGGCAGCCCGCAGCTCGGCGAGCTGCGCGTCGACGATCAGCGCCACCACCGCCTCGGTGACGGACACGAACCGCGTCTCCTGCGCGAGCGTGATCAGTGGGAGTCGGTGCCGGTCGCCGCTGTCACGAGCGCCTCTGGTATGTGGTCACTCCACCGCCGGACCAGCTCGATCACCAGTCCCGCCGCGCGGACCGCGGCCAGGTCGTCGACGTATCTCGTGAGCGCCGCCGCATCGTCGGGCAGCATCATTCCGGTAGTGAGCACCAGTTCTCCGCCGCGCAGCAGGTGCGCGATGTCGGCGACCTCCGCCACGTGGACCCAGCGGACTCGGCCCTGCATGCCGGCTGACCCGGCCACTACCTGCGGTTTCGCGCGCCGGATCACCGGCAGCGCGATGGCTTCTGCGACGGAGGGGTACATCGCGGCCTCCCCTGTGGCGGGATGCACAGAACGTAATGCCATTGCGCCCAGAGCGGTACAGGTTGTGCATAGCGGTTGGACAACGATTGCCCCCACCCTCGGCCTGGGCGGTGTCGTCAGACCCCGTAGTTGTTGGCGGCGCGCTCGGCTGGCGGCAGGAGCCCTGCGGCCAGGTGGTTGCGCACCTGCTGCTCGGTGATCCCGGCCAGCCGGGCCAGCTCCATCAGCCGCCACCGCCGCTCGCTCAGCCTCCCAGCACATTTGAGGGTTCCGGGCGGAGCCAGGTGCCAGGGTCAGCCCGACAGGCCGGCGTAGGGCAGCTGCCACCGCTGGCCCGGACCGCTGTCGCAGGTCGCGACCTGCGGTCGCGAGCCGTGCGCCTCGCCGGGTGCCGCGGGGTTCTCCAGACACCCGCCGCTGGCCGGGTGGACGAGGCTGCCATCGGACCCGCGGAGCCACCGCTGGGAAGTGGTGCCATCACAGTCCCACAGCTCGATCTTGGAGCTGTCCGCGGCTTCGCCGCCGACCGGACGCGCGCACCTGCCCAACACGCGCATCGTCCCGTCGGACGGGAACGTCCACCGCTGCGCGTCGCTGTCGGCGCACCGCCACAGCTGGATCGGGTTGCCGTTGCCGGTACCGCCCCCGACGTCGTCCAGGCAGAACGAGCCCTGGATGACGTGCCCGCTGACCGCACTCGTCGGCGCCGTCGACACCGTCGGGGCTGCGGCGGGGGCGTTGCCCGTCGGTTCCATCCCGGCCGGCTGCGGGGACCGGCCGGGCGGGTGGGAAGCGCTCGGGCTCGCCTCCACGCCCGGGCCGCCCGAATCACCCGGGCCGGTCACCACGGCGCCCACTATCCCGACCGCCGTCGCGAGCAGGATCCAGCCACCGGCGATCGCCGCATGCGCGACGATTCCCCGTGTTCCCCATCCCGTGAGATCGAGCGGGTGGCGGGTGCGGACAGCCCGCACTCTTCTCGGCGCAACGCCTGTTCCGTCTGCGGCCGTGCCAGGGGCTTGCTCCTGCGCGAGGGTCGGCGGCGGGGTGGGTACCGGCTCTTCCGGCGCCGGTCGGTCGTCCGGATCGGGGTCGGGGGACGACCCCGACGGCGTGTCCTTTGAGTACAGGTCGGGGAAGTTGACGAAGCTGCGGACCAGTGAGGCGCCGCGGAAGTCGTCCTCGGCGGCGCAGTGCAGGCAGACGTAGTCGGCCGTCGACCGGTCACAGCGCGGACACTGGCGGGCGGGGATCAAGGCCTCGTCCCGGCCGGGCAGCGCGTCCCGCCCGGGGCGGCTGTCGTCGGGGGAACCCGTCACCTCGTCCTCACCGTATGGGGCTGGAGGCCCGGCCGGCACCTGAACCGCGGCCCGCTTGCGCCGCGCGTCAGGCGTACCGTACTCCCGCAGGTGCCGGGTCGCATCCGACGGTTTCGAAAGCGGCAAAGCCATTTGATGCGGTCAATTGCGGAGAGACCAAATCTTGGGCGTACGCGTCGGGCGTACCGGAAAGGAGTAGTTGGCCGTTGCCGATCTGGCCCTTACCGTAGTTGGTCGTGAGCGTGTTCGACGCGGTTGAGTGGGAAGCGCGCCCGACAGGCCGGTATCACGGCCTGCACGGGGTGCCGGGCGGGCTTGGGCTGAGCCTCGCCTACCTGCTGCTCTGCGTGGTCGGTATCGTGGTTTATCCGTACCTGTCCGATGTGCAGAAAATGGTCGATTATCTCGTTCTGTCGTTCGCGACGGTGCCGGCTGTGATGATCGGCGTGAATCGGACGCCCGCGGATAGCCGCAAGCCGCTCTGGTTCCTGCTTGCCGCGCTGGTCAGCTTCAACGCCGGCAACGTGGCCTGGTACTGGTACGTCTTCGCGATGGGGCTGCCGAGCGGCGACGGCACCATCGCCGGGATCTTCGCGGCGCTGGGCCAGGTGTTCATGTTCTGCGGGGCGATCACGATCGTCGCGCGGCGTGGTCGCGACGATGTCGGGGGAATGATCGACAGCACGATCATGTCGATGGCCGTCGGCGGTGTGCTCTGGAATCTCCTGCTCCTGCCGCATCTGCGGGACGTCGCTTCCCCGCAGATGTCGCAGACCGCGACGTGCGTGACGGTCTTCATGTTGACCGGCGTCTTCGGTTGCCTGGTCCGGCTGTTGCTCACGGCCAGGGAGTTCATCCCGGCCCTGTGGTTCCTCGTCGCGGCGATGGGACTCTCTCTTGTCGGAGTGGTCAGTGTCGCGCTGGTGGTCGATCCTGGGTCGAGCGGTCGGCCGGCGTACACGGACATGATCTATCTCGCGGGGTACACGGCGGTGGGATTGTGCGCGCTGGCCCGCTCGGTCGTGCGTCTGCTGCAGCCCGGCCCAGCGCCGAAGGACGAGCTCAGCAAGGGGCGGCTCGTCTTCCTCGGGCTCGCGCTGTGCGCCATGCCAGCCATGGGCGGTGCCAGCGAGCTGCTCGGCCGGGACGTCGACACGGCGCTGCTGGCGGTCAGCACTGCTGCGGTGACGCCGCTGGTCATGCTCCGGATCTGGCGCGTGTGGTCGGAGCGGGTCCGGGTCCTGCGATACCAGGCGAGCGTCGACCCGGTCACCAAGCTGCCGAACCGTCACGAGTTCGCCAACCGGTTGGACGCCTCGCTCGAGGGCGGTCGCCCGGTGGTGGTGCTGTTCTGTGATCTGGACGGGTTCAAGGCCGTGAACGACCGGTACGGTCACGCCGGCGGTGATCAACTACTGGTCGAGGTGGCCGAGCGGCTGCGTGGTTGCGTCCGCGAAGGCGACACCGTGAGTCGCTTCGGCGGCGACGAGTTCATCATCCTCTGTGTCGACACGGAGCGCTACGACGCGACGGAGCTGTGCCGGCGTATCGAAACGGCCTTCCGCGAGCCGTTCGGCGTGGACGGTGAACCGGTGAGGATCGGAGCGAGCATCGGCATGGTCTGCCACGACCGCGTAGAGGACGGCGAGCAGTTGATCCAGCGGGCGGACGCCGCGATGTACACGGCCAAGCAGGAGCGCCGCGAGACCCCTGGGGTACGCACCACCGTGGCCTGAGGCGGGCGGCACGGCCGCCCGATATCCCACACACTCCGTACATGCTCGTGGACGCACCTGACGGGAGGCCAAAATCATTCAACGCCTACCGCCGGTCGTGACGTCCTACGAGGCCGAGTCGGCGGCGAACGGGCTGAGAAACAGCCGGATCTTCACCTGGTCCGGCTGCTCCGGGCAAAGAAGGTGGGCCACATTGGCCGCGACATCGGGACGCTGCAATTCAACGGCGTGACCGCCCGAACGGGCGAGTCGGCCACTGTGACGATCGCCTACGTCAACGGTGAGTCCCCGCGCGTGGGGCAGGTCAGCGTGAACGGGGGGCCTCCGATAACACTGACCTTCCCGCATACCGGCGGGTGGAGCAGCGTCGGCAAATGGCCACCACGTTGAGCAACCGGTTCGTGGTAGCGGCAGGGCCCGTTGTTACACCCCTCCAAGCAAGGGGGCGCGTCCGAACGGGCGCGCCGGTTACGAGAAGGAGCAGATGATGACCACCCGTCCCGGGTTCCACCTCGCGATTCCGGTTGATGACCTGACGCGGGCCCGCGCCTTCTACGGCGGCGTACTCGGGCTCGCCGAGGGGCGCTCGGCCGATGCCTGGGTCGACTGGAATTTCTACGGCCACCAGGTGGTGACCCACGTCGTACCGGTTGCGCGGCAGGCCGACGCGGACCGCAACCCGGTCGACGGGCACGACGTACCGGTGCCGCACTTCGGACTCATCCTGTCGATCGAGGACTTCCACGCCCTGGCGGACCGGATCCGCGCCGCCGGCGCCGAGTTCGTGATCGAGCCGTACCTGCGGTTCGCCGGCGAGCCGGGGGAGCAGTGGACGATGTTCTTCCGCGACCCGGCCGGCAATGCCATGGAGTTCAAGGCGTTCCGGGACGAGTCGCAGATCTTCGCCACGTAGTGGCGGGCCTGCGGAGACGCCAACTGCGGGCAGGCGCGCGCTTCACCAGCTACCTGCTGCTCACCGCGTCGGATTTGACGCCCCGGGTCGGGGTACGCGGCCCGGGCAACTCGCCCGTCCCCCAGCCGCCGCAACCAACCGACCTGCCGGGAGCGATCTTCGTTCGGATATCCGCCGCCCCCACCGAGTCGGCCTGTCCGGAGCACAACTAACACTCACGCAGGACGCCGGACCTGCGTGCGAAGCGGCGCAGCATCCGGGGTCGGAGGAGCTGCGCTCGCGCTTCTCCGGCTTGCGCCAGAAAGTCGACAGGCCCCATCTGTGGGGTCAGTCTGCGGAGCGCGGGCGCGGCTCAGGCGCCGCGGGCGAACAGGGCCAGGCGTACCCGGTTGGGACTGTTGGTCTTGGCCATCAGGCTGGTGATGTGGGTCTTGACCGTGGTGACGCCGATGTGGAGCCGGTCGGCGATCTCCGTGTTGGACAGACCCTCGGCGACCAGGTTCAGCACGTCCTGTTCCCGTGCGGTCAGCCCCTGGGCCGGCTGCGGCGTCTCGGCGCGGGCGTGCACCGCGCGCTGGACCAGGCGTTGCAGCACCTCCTGGCTGAACGGGCTGTCGCCCGCGGCGGCCCGGCGGACGCCGTCCAGCAGGTCGGCGGGCGGTGCGTCCTTGAGCATGAACCCGCAGGCTCCGGCGGTCAGGGCCGGATAGAGGTGGTCGTCGTCGCCGAACGTGGTCAGCACCAGGACGCGGGTGGCGGGGCGGTCGGCGAGGATCCGGCTGGTCGCGGTGATCCCATCGACGCCGGGCATGCGCAGGTCCATGACGACGACGTCGGGGACGAGCCGCGCGGCGAGGGAGATGGCTTCGCGGCCGTTGTCGGCCTCGCCGACGACCTCGATGTCGGGCTGGGCGTCGCAGAGCATGCGCAGGCCGCGCGGATGAGGTGCTGGTCGTCGACCAGCAGGACGCGGATCATGCCAACTCCGGCGCGGGTGGCCCGGCCGAGGCCTCGCGTTCGCGGTGCGTCGACGAGACCGGCGTGACGGCGGATGAGATGGGAGAAGCCGTCGGCGCGGAGGCGGACGCGGAGACCGCGGCCGGAAGGACGGTGCAGACCCGCCAACCCGTGTCGGTCGAACCTGCCTCTAGCCGACCGCCGAGGACTTCGACCCGCTCGCGCATGCCGGTGATGCCGTGGCCGCCACCGGACGGCACCACCGTCGGCGCCCATCCGCGCCCGTTGTCCGAGACCTCCCAATGGACGGCCCCGTCGACCACGGACACCAGCAGGCGCGCCAGCGCGGACGTGCCGGCATGCTTGGCCACGTTGGTCAGCGCCTCCTGGGTCAGTCGCAACACGGCCAGGCCCCGAACCGCGTCGAGCGAGCCGACCGCCGGGTCGATGTCGGCCTCCACCGTGACACCGGTCTGGCGGGCCCGGTCGACGGCCGCGCCGAGTGCCGCCGGAAGCGCCGACGGCTCGATCGCGGTCAGCGCCGCGTCACCGCGAACCCCGTCGGGGTTGCGCAGGACCGCGACGAGCGTCGCAGGTCCGCCAAGGCTGCGGTCCCCGTGCCGTGCACGTCGTCGAACACCTCGCCCACTCGCGGATCCAGGTCGGTGAGCACGTGCCGGGCCACGCCGACCCGCAGCACCATCGACGCCACGTGATGCGCGACCACGTCGTGCAGCTCGCGGGCGATGGCGGTGCGTTCGTCGGCGCGCGCGGCGCGGCTCTCCGACTCGCGCCGGCGCGCTCCTCCGACGCCCGCTCCTCGGCTTGCCGACCGAGTTCCCGGGTGGTCCGGATGACCAGGCCGAGCAGCAGCGGCAGGCCGACCTCCACGGTCAGCCCGAAGACGCCGGAGCCGAGCCGTCTAAACGGATCGCCGATCGAATCGGTCAGGTCCACCGTGGCCAGCAGCCCGGCGGCCAGCCAGATGGTCCGCGGCCGGTGTGCCCACATGGCCAGCTCGAGCAACGCCCAGCTGGCGCCCACCTGATTGATCGTCGTGTCGTCAATGACGCCGAACGCGACCGCCAGCAGTGCGGCCTGTCCCACCAGGTTGACCAGCGGCCGGCGGTGGAACACCAGCGCGACGGCGAACGCGACCGTCGCGAGGAGCCACTGCGTGGCGGTTGGCGAGCGTCCGGCCTGGGTGCCGAAGACCAGATAGCCGACGCCGCTGAGGTTGAGCAGCAGCATCCGCGCGAGCGTGTCGCGCGCGCCGAACAGTCGTCCCACCCACCCCACGGGATCAGCCTATGCGCTGGGGCTCGGGGGCAGGAGCGACCGCCGGCCGGACCCACCTGGTCCGGACCCCGAGGTAGGCGGCCAGGCCGAGCGGTCCGAGCAGGATCGTCAGCACCAGCACCGGAGCCATGATCAACGCCGGCACCCCCCGCTCCCGGCCGTCGAGCCACGCCCACCGGCCCACGAACAGATCGAACGCGATCAGGTGGGCCCAGGCCGCCGCCGCGCCGTCCGCGGTGCTGAACAGGTCGCGCACACCGCCGAGGGTCGGCGACAGCACCGCCGGCAGCACGTCGTCGAGCGCCGGGACCACCAGCATCGCGTAGATCACCAGGACCGGTAGCACGATCAGCGGTGACCTGATGATCCGGACGGTCCACGACCAGTGCGGCAGCAGGAGCATCAGCGCCCAGAACGGCGCGGCCACCGCGAACGTCAGGGTGAACAGCGCGACCGTCATGCGGCCAGCGCCAGTTCCGGGCTGCGCCGGCGAGCCCACGACCGCGCGGCGGCGCTCGCCGGTCGCGACCAGCCAGGGCCGCCGCGGCGGCCACCGTGTCCAGCCG
>JAEVHO010000117.1 GCA_016802835.1 Micromonospora sp. ATA32
CGCCGGCCGCGAGCAGCGATCGGACCAGCGGGAGCACCGCGCCGCCCCGGGCGAGCTGCAACTCGGTGAGTCGCCGCCAGACCGCGGCGCGCTCGGTGGTGGGGCTGAGCACGGTCACCGCCCGCCGCACGATCGGCGCGAGCCTCCCGTCGGCGCCGAGCAGCCCGGCCGCCCTGGTCGCGAGGATCAGCTCGTCCACCGCCTCCGGCTCCCGGCCGAGCAGGGCGCCCAGTTGAGCCGCCGGCAGCGGCACGCCCGCGGCGACGGCCAGCAGCAGCCGCCGGACATCGGGTGCCAGATCCTCCAGGTCCGGGCCGAACTGGAGGACGACCGGCCGGGGCGGCTCGGTCGGGACGGCCCTCCGGGGTCTCCTGGCCGCGCAGCCCGCGGGGCCAGCCGCTCGATGTCCCGTGGGACGCCGGCGGTCTGCGCGTGCACGAAATCGACCAGGTCGGCGGCCGGTCCAGCTCGGGCACGGCGGTGAGGTAGGCCGCGGTCTGCTCCCGGGTGAAGGGGGCGAGCAGCACATACTGCCCGTCCCGCCGCAGCGTGTCAGCCAGCTCGACCAGCGCCGCCGGCCGGGGCCACGGCCGGTACGCGATCACCAGCCGGTGCCGACGGGCGGCCACCAGGCGGTGCAGCACCCTGAGCCGCGCGTCGTCGAGCAGATGCGCCTCGTCGACCAGCAGCACCCCGCCCGGATCGACCGGGTCGGCCGGGTCCGGGGCACCCAGCCGCACGGTGATGCCGGCCTGCTGGTGGACCCGTGCCAGCTCCTTGAGGAGGGCGCTCTTGCCGTGGCCGCCGGGACCCGCCAGTGCGACGGCGAGGGGACCGGTCGGCTGCGCCGCCACCGTGTCGAGCAGGGCCCTCGGCTCCTTGCCGAGCACGAGCCGGGATTCGGCGACACTACTCATGATCATTGTGGTCATCCTTCGCGTCCCCGGCCACGGGCCAACGCCAGCCGGGACACCTTCGGCAGTTCCAGCGGGGCGATCCGGACCTGGGGCCGGGGTGGTGGCTCGCCCTGGACGGCACGGTCGGGGTGGGAGCGCCGCTGAGCCGGTACGGCGGGCGCCCAGCCTCCTCCGGCACCGTTGACCGCCGGCGGCTCGGGTACCGCCGCCGGCCGGCGGGGGCGCGGCGACACCACCTGGCAGGCGGCCAGCGCCGCACCGGTGGCAGCCGTCAGCTGCGGATCCGGCTCCACCTCGACGGGAACCGGGAAGGCCGCGGCGAGCAGTTCGGTGACCAGCGGGATCCGGGTGGAACCGCCGGCGAGCAGGACGCCGTCGAGCTGCGCCGGCAGCAGGCCGGCGCCGTGCACGGTCCGGACCAGCAGGTCGACCGTGGCCCGCACCGCCGGCCCGATCATGTCCTCGAACTGCGCCCGGGTCACCGGTACCCGGACCGGCCCCGTCGGCAGGGTCAGCACCACGTCGCCGTCATGTCGACGGCCAGCTCGCGCTTGACCCGGTCGCACTCCGGTGGCAACCCGCGCAGCGCCGCATGCGTCTCCCGGCGCGCGGTGGCGGCGAGCTCCCGGGCGAGCACGGTACGCACGTGCTCGGCCAGCGCCTCGTCGAAGTCGGCGCCCCCCATCGGTGCCAGGCTCTGCGGGAAGCCGAACGTCTCGTACGTGCCCCCTGGGCTGCGGCGGACCAGGGCGGCCTCGAAGGTGTTGCCGCCCAGCGCGTAGACGGCGGCGGTGGTGCCCGGGAAACCCCGGGCCGCGTGGCTCTCGGCCACCGTGACCGTACGGGGAAGCAGCGTCACGTTGCGTACGCCGAGGTCCCACAGTGCCCGGTGCAGCAGCTCGCGCCGGTGCTGACCCCAGCCCGCGGGATGGCTGAGCACGATGGCCTCGGCGGGCTCGCCCTCCAGGGCGAAGACCCGTTCCACGACCCACGTCGCCAGCTCCGCGATCAGCGTCTGCGGCGTGCACGCCTCGCCGCCGAGCAGCAGGGGCACGTCGTCGCCGATCCGGTTGACGAAATCGCGGGTGGTCCGGCTGCCGTCATCCGTGCCTGGTTCGCCGACCGTGAGCGACCCGTCCGCCGACAGGTACAGCACCGATGGCACGGGCGCCGAACTGACGCCCAGTGCGACCACCTCGGGACGAGCCCAGGTCGCACCCCGCCGCCGGGCTACGGCGGCAACCGTGTTGGTGCATCCGATGTCTATCCCGAGGACGTAGGGCATCCGTCTCTTCACTCCCCGTGAGTTGGCCGGGCCGGTGACGACGGTGTCGGCACCGCGCGGCGGGCAACCCCCGGCAAACCCCGTGGGCTCCTACGTTCGTACCAGAGATCGCTCCCGCATCGGGACCCTAACTCTGACCGGCCCGGTTCCCCCTGTCCCCCTAATGTCGGAGTGGGCGATGGCCCTAATCCGGCGGACCTTGTCGCGGGCTGATCCCCGATGACCACCGCCGGCAACCGGTCATACGCTCACTGTCGACGTACGACGGCGGTGACGCCATACCCGAGGAGTACCGGCAATGGATTCGCACCAGACCCTGCACGACTTCGTGCTCAACCTGCTCACCGACCCCGACGCGCGGTCGGCCTTCGACCTCGACCCGGAGGGTGCGCTGCAGGCCGCGGGGCTCAGCGACATCACCGCCGCCGACGTGCAGGACGTGGTCCCGCTGGTGGTCGACTACGCCCCCGGGCAGGGACTCGCGCCGCTGGCCCCGATGACCGGGCAGCTCGGGCTCGACCCGCTGGTGACCGACACCACCGACGTGGTCGGCCAGCTCCAGACCGTGGCGCAGCAGATCAGCATCAGCAGCTCCTACACCGGCGTGGACGTCAAGGCCGGCATGCTGGGTGCCATCGCGGTCGACCCGACGGCCGTCTCCGTCGGGGCCTCCCTGGTGCCGGGGATCGGCGTGGGGATCGGGCCGGGCGGCCTCGTCACCAACCTGACCGGGGTGCACGACGTGGCGCACACCCTGGACTCCGACGTGGTGGGCGCGGTGGACGCGGTGGCCGACCCGGCGGTCGGGGACGTCGTCGGCACGGTCGGCAACCCGGAAGGCCTGCTCGGTGGCACCGACACCGGCCTGCTGGGCGGCGACGGCCTGCTCGGCGGCGGCCTCTCCTCCACCCAGGGTCAGGTCGACGGCATCGTCGGCTCGCTCGGTGTCCACGACACCCTGGGTGGCCTCGGCCTGGGCGACGGCGGCGTCGGCGGTGTGGTCCCGCAGCTCGACGTGCCGTCCACGGTGGGCGGCGTGACGCACCACGTCGACGGCGTCCTGTCCGGTGTCACCGGCACGGTCGGTGACGTGACCGGTGGGGTCACCCACGGTGTGACCGGTGACGCCGGGGTCCTCGGCGACACGCACGACTCGTCCGACGGCGGTCTGCTGGGCCTCACCGGCGGTCTGCTCTGACAAGGAGCTTCGGTAGGAGCGGGAGGCCGGATCGCCATGGGCGGTCCGGCCCTCTGCTGTTCCGGATCCGACCCCTCTTGCTATTTGGGCCGAATCTTGCACACTTGGGCCGGTGATGGCGGGGATCTGGTTGGACGTGCTGGACGAGATCGCTCGCACCTGTCGCGCCCACGGGCGAGCCGACCTGCTGCAGACGGTGCTGCAGAGGCGCACCCAACTGCTCGACCCGAAGCTGCGTGTCCTGGTCACCGGTGAGCCGAACCAGGGCAAGAGCCAGCTCGTCAACGCGATCATCAACGCGCCGGCCTGCCCGGTCGGCGACGGCCGCACCACGGTCCTGCCGACCGTGGTGCAGCACGCCGAGGTCCCGTCGGCCGCCGTCGCCCAGGTGCCGCCACCAGCCCCGGGCCGACCCGCCGGTACCGCGGCCCCGGTCACCGTCGAGCGGACCGCGGTACCCGGCTCGGACCGGTCGGCCGCGGGGGGTGGCCGGCACGCTCGGGCGCCGGCCGGGCGGCGGCCCGGCGCACGTCGAGATCGGACTGCCCCGTGCCCTGCTCGGCGCCGGACTGGTGCTGGTGGATGCCCCCCGGCGTCGACGAGGTCGCCGCGATCGGCGCCGCCGCCCCGGCTGCCTCGCCGACCCGGGCGGACCTCGTGCTGCTCGTCTCCGACTCGACCCGGGAACTCTCCGTCGCCGAGCTGAACATGTTGCTGCATGTGACGCGTGCGCACCCGAACGTGGTCGTGGTGCAGACCAAGACGGATCTCGTGGCGGACTGGCGCGCGGTCGCCGAGCGCAACCGGCAGCACCTGGCCGACGCCGGCCTACCGGCGGCGCTGATCCCGGTCTCGGCGACGCTGCGACTGCGCGCGGCCGTCGCCGACGACCATCAGCTCAATGCCGAGTCCGGCTTTCCCGTGCTGATCGCCCGGTTGCGGCGGGACATGGCCGACAAGACCGGCCGGCTGGCCCAGGCCTCGGTGGGGATGATCGCTCGGACGGTGGTGGAACAGCTGGCCGCCCCGCTCCGCGCGGAGTTGGAGAGTCAGGAGGCCGAGGAGCAGTCCGGCCCGATCTCGCGGCTGCACGCCGCCCAGCGCGAGGTCGACGAGCTGCGTCGCTGCTCCACCCGGTGGCAGAACACGCTCGCCGACGAGATGGCCGACCTGATCTCCGACGTCGAGTACGATCTCCGCGACCGGACCCGACAGATCCTGCACATGGTGGACGACGCGTTCGACACGGCCGACCCGCAGGTCTCCTGGGACACCTTCCAGGAGTGGCTGGAGCGCAGCCTGGTGGAGGCGGTGGAGGCCAACCACGAGTGGCTGGTCCAGCGCTGCGACTGGACTGCCCGCCGGGTGGCCGGCAACTTCGCCCGGTACGGCTACGATGTGCTGCCGCCGTGGTCGATGACGGTCCCCGACGACCTCGGCGACCGGCTGCCGGAGATCGAACGGCCCATGATCGACCGGTTCACCGCGAGCCAGAAGCTGTTCACCGGCATGAAGGGCTCGTACGGCGGAATGCTGATGTTCGGTCTGGCGTCGACCCTGGCCGGGATGCCCATGATCAACCCGTTCTCGATCGGCATCGGCGCGCTGTTCGGCGGCAAGAGCATCCGCGACGAGGGCAAGCAGCTGCTCCGCCGCCGCCAGGCGATCGTCAAGACGGCGATCCAGCGGCACGTCGACGACGTCTTCGTCCGGACGACCAAGGACTGCCGGGACACCGCCCGGCAGGTGCAGCGGATGCTCCGGGACCACTTCACCGTGCTGACCGAGGAGCTGCAGGAGGCTATCGTCCAGTCGTTCCGCACCGCGAAGCAGGACGCCGACACCGAAGCGGCCCTCCGCGACCAGCGGCAACGCGAGATCCGGCTGAAGATGACCCGACTGGCCGCGCTCTACGAGCAGGCCCAGCAGCTGACCGGCGCCCGTCCCGCCCCGGCCCGGTTGGAGCCCCGGGCATGACCGTCGGGCTCCGGCTGGACGAGGCGTGTGGGGGCTGTTGCACCAGGCCCTCGGGCTCTACCGGGACAACCCCCGGGCCACCGACCACCTGCGGCATCAGCTGGCCCGGCTGGAGCAACCGCTGCGGATCGCGTTCGCCGGCCCGTGGCGGTCCGGCAAGTCGACCCTGCTGAACGCGATCATGGGCGAGGAGGTCGCGCCGGTCCAGGGGGCGGACGGCAGCGACGTCTTCACCTGGTACGAGGACGGTGCCGAGCCGCGCGCCACCGCCTACTCGACCAGCCAGCCTCCGCAGGAGTTGACGATGGCCAGGTCGGCGACCGGAATGCGGGTGGATCTCAGCTGGCGGGTGGGGGAGCTGCGGGACATCGTGGTGCAGTGGCCGACCCGGGCCCTGCGGCAGGTGACGCTGATCGACACGCCGGCGGTCAGCGGTGCCGACGAGCCGGGCCGGGTGCCGGTGATGGACCGGGTGCTACGGGACGCGGACGCGGTGCTGTACCTGACCCGCGATGGTCGCGGCACCGACCTGCGCGTGCTGGAGTCGAGTCGGGAGAGCGCGGTCGGGCAGGCCCCCCCGGTGAACGTGATCCTGGTGCTGTCCCGGGTGGACGAGACCGGCGGCGGACGGATCGACGGGCTGCTCACCGCCCGCCAGCTCGCCCGGCGGCAGTACCGCGACCCTCGGGCGAACGCGCTCTGCGTGAACGTGGTCGCCTGCAGCGGCTCGATCGGCCTGGCGGGCCGGACGCTCGGTGAGTCGGATTTCGCCGCGCTCGCGACGCTGGCCCGGGTGCCCCGTCCGGAGCTGGAGGCGCATCTGCTCTCCGCCGACCGCTTCGTCCGCGGCGAACTGCCGGTACGGCTGGACGCCGAGGTACGCGCCGCGCTGCTGGACCGGCTCGGGCTGTTCGGGGTCCGGCTGGCGACCACCCTGGTCCGTACCGGGTTCGACAGCCGGGTGAAGCTCTCCGCCGAACTCATCCGGCGCAGCGGCCTGACCGAGCTGCGCGAGTCGGTCAACCGCTTCTTCATCGACCGGCGGGTCATGCTCAAGGCGCGCTCGGCGCTGGCAGCGGTCGAGACACTGCTGCGGGCCGAGCCCGGCCGGGGCACGGGTGAGCTGCTCGGCTCGGTCGAGCAGATCCTCGCCGGGGCGCACGAGTTCCGGGAGTTACGCCTGCTGGCGGCGCTGCGGAACACCCGGCTCGGATTCGACGCCGAGCTGGCCGCCGAGGCGCAGCGGCTGATCGGTGGCGACGGGGTCGGGCTGGCCGCCCGGCTCGGCGTCGAACACGAGGCCACCGTCCAGCGGCTCTGGGAGGTCGCCGCCGAGGCGCAGTGGCGATGGCGGGACCGGGCGGAGGATCCCCTGCTCCGGCTGGCTCAGCGGCGCGGCGCGCAGGTCGTCGTCCGCAGCTGCGAGGGGATGCTCGCCGAGCTGGCCGAGGGGGGCCGCTGACATTCGGCGGCGGAGCCGGTCGAGTGGGCGCAGCCGCTCCAGCGGCAGGAAGCTGGTCATCGCCGCCAGGTGCGGGGCGAACGAGATGGTGATGGTCGCGATGGTGACCAGGTGGAACGAGTAGAAGAAGCCGACCATCGCCAGCCGCCAGCGCTCGGGGAGCAGGAACACCACCGGGCTGAGCAGCTCGAAGGCGAGGATGCCGAACTGGGCGACGATCAGCAGGTGCGGCACCTGGGCGATCAGGTCGGCCAGGTCGGTGCCGCGCCGGATGATCGCCCGGGCCAGCACGGAGCCGGTCGCCCAGTCCAGGCCGCCGAAGCGCAGCTTCGCGAAGGCGGCCAGGAAGTACGTGCAGATCACCGCGATCTGGGTGACCCGTAGCGCCCAGCCGCCGGCCTCGGTCCGGGTCGGGTCGCCGTGCCGGGCCCGGCCGGCGGTGGGCAGCGCGGCCAGCGCGACGAGCAGCCCGATCCGGTCGTGGTCGACCTTCCCGTAGCTCATCGCGATGATCATCCACTCGAGGTAGAGCGCGAAGACCGACCAGCCGAGCAGCCGGGGCGCGCGCCCGGTGGCGGCGAGCAGGGCGAGCAGCAGCAGCACCCAGAAGATCGCGGTGACCAGCCCGGGCGTCGGGGTGGGCAGCGGGAGCACCCGGCCGATCAGTAGCGGCTGGTAGAGCTCGCCCGGCACGCTCGCCCGGGTGCGTACCCACGGGGTGAAGACGACCAGGTCGGCGGCGACGAAGAGGTAGATCAGGGTGCGGAAGGCGGCCACCCGGCCGCGGGGCACCGGTTCGGTCAGCCAGCGGGTCATCGCGACGCCTGCCAGCGGACGGTGGTCTCTTCGGTGTACCGGCCCGTCGGCCGGCCCTGGCGGATGCCGTACCAGCGGATCACGATGCGCACCTCGACCAGCTCGGGGGCGCCGGGGTGCCGCTCGGCGTACGCGTCGGCACCTCGCGCAGCAGCGCGGGGTCGACGGCGTAGCGGCCCTGCTGACCCTCGATCTCGGCGCGGCGGATGCCGGTGGCGTTCTGGCCCAGGTCGACCACGGCGCCGGCGCGGTCGACGCCCTCGACCCGGGTGTCCGGGGCGGGCGCGTCGGCCGGGTCGGAGGTCGAGAACATCCGGAACGGCCCGAACGGAAAATCGTCGTCGGTGCCCCGGACGGTGCCGGCGAGCAACAGGGCCAGTCCGAGCGCGCTGGCGCCCAGGCGGACCGTGCGGGCGCGGCGGGTCAAGGTCTCCATCGGCTCGCGACGATACGGGATGTCCGGGCCCGGGCGGGTTCCTTCCGCCGTCCATTCCTCGCTGTCCGTGTCGCTGCCCGGCGCAGACGGCACCGGCCGGGCCCGAACGGGCCCGGCCGGTGGTGCGGATCGCGTCCGCTCAGTGCTTGTGTTCGGCCAACTGCTTGCGGACGTCGTCCATGTCGAGAGCCTCGACCTGCTCGATCAGGTTCTCCAGGGCCGACTCGGGAAGGGCGCCGGGCTGGGCGAAGACGATCACGCCGTCCCGGATCGCCATGATCGTCGGGATCGAGCGGATGTCGAACTTCGCACCGAGTTCCTGCTGCGCCTCGGTGTCGACCTTGCCGAAGACGATGTCCGGGTGCTTCTCTGAGGAGCGCTCGTAGACCGGGGCAAACTGCTTGCACGGGCCGCACCACTCGGCCCAGAAGTCGACCAGCACGATGCCGTTGCTCCCGGTCACCTCGTCGAAGTTGGCCGTGGTGAGCTCAACCGTTGCCATTGCTCTCTCCGATCACCGCGGATTACCTACGTCCCCTAGAACCTGGCGGGGTTGTACTGAATTCCCGGGTCGGTGGTGCCGAAACGCCGGGCCAGGGCTGCGGCGGGACCTCGCACCAACCATCGAGACGTATCTGTCCGCTCCGTCCTGCGGGCCGCAAGTGCACCGCGCATTTGCGTGACGAGCCGTAATGGGAGCGCTTCCAGGGAGATCCGCACGTTTCAGCGCTACGAATCGGTAACTTTCGGTTTGACGAGGCGCGATCCCGCTTGCGGAGATCGCTGATCGACCTGATGGTCATAACTCTGTGTAATGTTGCAAAAGGATAAATGTGACGTCGGTCTCTGTCCCTGCCTTGCCCGCGTACGGCAGAATCTCTCGCATCAGAGCGTGGGCGGCGGGTGCCGGGGAGGGCCCCGCCGCTCATTGCGTCTCCCCCCGGATGTGGCCGGTGTGACATTTCCTCACGACCAGCGCCCCCGGAGTCGCCTTAACAATCGATAAGGCATGCTGTGCCGAACTCCATCGCCGCCCGTCGAAGGGGACAAGGATGCAGTTCGGCCGCTACTACGAGGAGTTCGAGGTCGGCGCGGTCTACCGGCACTGGCCTGGCAAGACGGTCACCGAGTACGACGACCACCTCTTCTGCCTGCTCACCATGAACCACCACCCGCTGCACATGGACGCGCACTACGCCGAGTCGGCGAGCCAGTTCAAGCGCAACGTCGTGGTGGGCAACTACATCTACTCGCTGCTCCTCGGCATGTCGGTCCCCGACGTCAGCGGCAAGGCGATCGCCAACCTGGAGGTCGAGTCGCTGCGGCACGTGGCGCCGACCTTCCACGGCGACACCATCTACGGCGAGACCACCGTGCTGGACAAGCGCGAGTCCGGGTCCAAGCCGGACCGCGGCGTCGTCGCGGTGGAGACCCGCGGCTACAACCAGGACGGCACCATGGTCTGCGTCTTCCGCCGTAAGGTGATGGTTCCCAAGCAGGAGTACGCCGCCGCAGCCGTGCCGGAGGGCGTCGACCCGGAGCGGCCGAGCTTCCCCGAGCCGCGCTGACTCGTCCGGACCTGCCGAGGAATGGGCTCCTTCCCACCGTGTTCGGGTCGGAAGGGGCCCACCGCCCTTTCCGGGGCATATGCTGACGCCGGAGGTCCCCATGAGCCACTCCGTCGCCGGAGAGCCGCCCTCTGCCGGACGCCGCGCCGCACGCCTGACCACCGCCGTCTACTCCCCAGCGGAGTGGGGCCTGCTGACCAGCCTGCCGGCCCGGGTCCTGGTCGCCGCGGCCTCGCCCAGCCCCGGTCGACGGTCGCGCGGAGTCGCCGAGGGGTTGGCGGGTCTGGACGCGGTGGCCGCCGGCCGGGCCTTCGACAGCGATCTGGTCCGCGCCGTCGTCGCCACCATCTACGCCCGGCACGACGGCGCGCCGCCCGAGCACGAGCGACTCACCGATCTGGTGGACCTGCTGGCCGCCTGCCGGGCCGCGGTGCGGGTGCTGGAGCGACGCGCGGACCCGGCCGACTCCGCCGCGTACCGCCAGTGGGTGCAGTCGGTCGCCGCCCGGGTCTGCCGCGCGGTCCCGGCCGGCGTGCCCGTCGCCGGGGACCTGGACGGGGCCGGCGGACCGGCGGTTCCTGGACCGGGCTGGGCGGCGCTCTGGGGCTGCGGTGAGCGGTCCCGCGGGCGGGCGACCCGGCGACGGGGTGCCGGTTCGACACCGCGGCCCGGGCCGTACCCTCTTGTGACCGGTGACCAGCTCGATGTCGGTGTGGGCCCGTGGCCGGGTGATCCGCCGGACGACCCGCGGTACGACCCGGAGCTGCTCGCCGAGGGCGACCGGCGCAACGTGGTCGACCGCTACCGGTACTGGCGGCGGGAGGCCGTCGTCGCGGACCTGGACCGGCGCCGGCACGGCTTCCACGTCGCGATCGAGAACTGGCAGCACGACTTCAACATCGGCACCGTGGTCCGTAACGCCAACGCCTTCCTCGCCGCGGAGGTGCACATCGTCGGGCGCCGCCGGTGGAACCGGCGCGGCGCCATGGTGACCGACCGGTACCAGCACGTCCGGCACCACGAGACGATCGAGGAGTTCGTGGCCTGGGCGGCGGGAGAGCAGCTGCCGGTGGTCGGCATCGACAACCTGCCGGGCTCGAGGCCGCTGGAGACGACCACCCTGCCGCGGCGTTGCGTGCTGCTCTTCGGCCAGGAGGGCCCGGGCCTGTCCGCGCCGGCCCGGGAGGCCTGCGACCAGCTCATCTCCATCGCCCAGTACGGCTCGACCCGCTCCATCAACGCGGGTGTGGCCAGCGGCATCGCCATGCACGCCTGGGTCCGCGCCCACGCCGGGCCGCCGCCGGACTGAGCCCGGTTGTCGCCGGTGGGTGAAAGACCCCGCTCCGCTTGACGTGCCGTCGGCCCCGGGCGACGGTGGGGATGTGAGTGTCGCGGTGAGTTGTCCGAGGTGCGGGGGCCCGGTGCGGGCGCCGGACCTGATGCACACCGACTCGCGTTGCCCGCGCTGCGGCCCCATCCCGCCGCTGCACGTGCCCGAGCACATCGGCGCGGAGATCGTGGCGAGCGTGGTGGAGCGGATCACCGCGGCGGCCGAGTCGCCGAAGCGGCCGGGGTTGCCGCTCTGGTGCCCCTGGCCGCTGCTGCCGGGGTGGACGATGACCGGGGTCGCGTACGCCGGGGACGACCACACCGGCATCCGGGCCACGGCGGTGGCCTGCGCCGGCCCGGCGCCGCTCGGTGGTGGACCGGCCGATCTGGTCCTTGTCGCCGAGGAGCCGGGCGTCGGGCTGGGCAGCCGGTTCGCGGGGGTGGCCGGTCCCGATCCCGGACTGGAGCTCGCCGAGGCGTTGACCGGCCCCGGTCCGGGGCATCCGGAGCACGTGGCGCACGCGAAGATCCGGGTCAGCGGCCATCCGACTCCACTGTGGCTCGTACATTCCTCGACGGATCGAAGCGCGTACGCGGGCGAGGCTCGGGGAATATGGCTCCATGCGATAGCCTGGCCGGCGAGTGCGGGTCACCTCCTCGCGGAAGATGTCGTGCTGCACGACCTCACCGAGTGGACTCCGCCCGAACTCGTGTACGGCGCACCGTCCCCGTATCTGCACGGGCAGGCCTGACCGGGCCTCCCGGAGAGTCGGAGAACGGCTCGCAGATATTCACTGTACGACACGATACTGATACTCTGGGTGCCGCTGCGGTAATGGGACCCGGCGCCGCGCGAGAGGATGGCCCGCCATGGTCAAAAAGGTCCTCACCTGGGCCGGAATCGCATTCTTGATCTTCTTCGTCGCCTACCGGCCGAACTCCGCCGCGGACGTGTTCAAGTCGCTCGGTGGCGGCATCATGGACATCGCTCAGGGCTTCGGCGACTTCTTCACCAGTCTCGTCGCCTAGCCGCCGATGGGAAGCCCCTCCGGTCCACCCTTCGACCCTGACGACCCCGACCGGGAGCGCCGGGAGCGCGACACGGAGCCGATCCCACGGCACCGGCCCGACGACGGGCCGGGCTATGGCGCCGGTCCGGGTCTCTCCGACGGACCCTCCCTTTCGGACGACGTCGGCTATGGCGACGGGCCGGGTTACGCCGGCGAGGGCCGTTCCGGGCGGGCCTGGATCCGCGACCCCGAGGCCGGCTACCAGCAGCCGCAGATCTCCGAGGAGGAACTGGCCGGCCTCCGGGTGGACGCCTCGGGCATGCCGCTCGGCCCGCGCCGGGTGCTGCCGCTGGAGGACGAGCCCAGTTCGCTGGTGGCCCGCTACCTTTTCCCCACCGAGCGCTACCGGGGCGAATGGAAGCGGCACTGGATCCATCTCTCCACGCCGATCCTGATCGGCATCGCCGCCACCTTCGTCCTCGGCTACCTCTCCGGCTTCCTCGCCGGGCGGAACGTCGGCGCCCTGACCACCGTCGCCGTGCTGCTCTGGTTCGCGGTGATGGGCTGGGTCGCCTGGCGGGTCGCCGACTGGTGGTACGACCGCTTCATCCTGACCAACAAACGGGTGATGGTGGTCAACGGCATCATCACCCGCCGGGTGGCCATGATGCCGCTGGTCCGGGTGACCGACATGAAGTACGAGCAGACCCCGAGCGGGCGGGCGCTCAACTACGGCACGTTCGTGCTGGAGTCGGCGGGTCAGGAGCAGGCGCTCCGCGAGATCAAGAACCTGCCAAACCCGAACGAGCTCTACCTGCGTGTGGTCGAGGAGATGTACGAGCCGCAGGCGGTCGAGGCGCGGCTGGGCAAGGAAGCGGACGAGGCCAAGGCCGAGGACGGCGCGTGAAGCTTTTCGTCCGAACATCGGATGAACTCTGCACCCATTTGCCGTCGACCCGGCCTGCCCGGCCGTGGCAGCCTGCCATGGAGGACGGTCGCGGAGGTGGGCGGTGGCGGGCAGGGATCCATTGGAGGAGGAGTTCCGTGAGTTCGTCGCGGCCCGCTCCGGCGCCCTGCTGCGTACCGCGTACCTGCTCGCCGGGGACTGGGCCACCGCCGAGGACCTGCTCCAGACCGCGCTGACCAAGACGTACCTCGCCTGGAAGCGGCTCGGCGGGATCGATGCGATCGAGCCGTACGCCCGCCGGGTCATGGTCAACACCTCGACCAGTTGGTGGCGACGACGCTGGCGCGGTGAACGACCGACCGAGGTGCTGCCGGAGCGGGCCGGCGTCGACGAGATCGAGCAGCAGCTCGACCGGGATGCGCTCTGGCGGCACCTCAGCGCGCTGCCCGCGCGGCAGCGCGCCGTGCTGGTGCTCCGCTTCTACGAGGACATGTCCGAGGCGCAGACCGCCGCCCTGCTGGAGATCTCGCCGGGCACGGTGAAGAGCCAGACCTCCCGTGCCCTGTCCACCCTCCGTCGCCGGCTCGGCAGCCAG